>JBDWKL010000048.1 GCA_039973685.1 Hyphomicrobiales bacterium | reverse complement strand
GATTTGATGCTTATTATTGTCGGCTCGTGTCCGGTCTATTGGTCTTCCTAGGAGAATTGAATTGAGTGAAATGAATCCATCCACTGAGGACTTTGCCAGCCTCTTTGAAGCATCTATGGCAACTGAACTGCCGCTTGAAGGCAGTGTCCTACGTGGTCAAATCGTAGCCTTTGAAAAAGACCTTGCTGTTGTTGACGTTGGTCTTAAAACCGAAGGCCGTATTCCGGTAAAAGAATTTGGCTCTATGTACCGCGACGGCGAATTGAAAGTCGGCGATACTGTAGAAGTCTATGTTGAGCGTATCGAAAACGCGCTTGGCGAAGCCGTGCTCTCACGTGAGAAAGCACGTCGCGAAGAAAGCTGGGTTAAACTTGAAGTTGCGTTTAACGCGCAAGAAAAAGTAACTGGCCAAATCTTCAACTCAGTTAAAGGCGGCTTTACAGTTGACCTTGATGGCGCGATTGCGTTCTTGCCTCGCTCACAAGTGGACATCCGTCCAATCCGTGACGTTGCACCATTGATGAACACACCGCAGCCTTTCTTGATTTTGAAAATGGACAAGCGTCGCGGCAACATCGTTGTTTCACGTCGTTCAGTTTTGGAAGAAACACGCGCAGAACAGCGTTCAGAGCTTGTACAAAACTTGGCCGAAGGTCAGGTTATCGAGGGCGTGGTCAAGAACATCACCGATTACGGTGCGTTCGTGGACCTTGGCGGCATCGACGGCTTGTTGCACGTTACAGATATCGCATGGCGTCGTATCAACCACCCATCAGAGGTGTTGAACATTGGCGAAGCGGTAAAAGTACAAATCGTTCGCATCAACCAAGAAACACACCGCATCTCATTGGGCATGAAACAGCTACAAAGCGATCCTTGGGATGGCATTGAAGCGAAATACCCACTTGAAGCGAAATTCTCTGGTCGCGTGACAAACATCACAGACTACGGTGCATTCGTTGAATTGGAGCCAGGCATTGAAGGCTTGATCCACGTATCAGAAATGTCTTGGACGAAGAAAAACGTTCACCCAGGTAAAATCGTTTCTACTTCACAAGAAGTAGACGTGATGGTTCTTGAAGTTGATCAGTCTAAGCGTCGTATCTCACTTGGTCTCAAGCAGACACTTTCCAACCCTTGGGAAGATTTTGCACAGCAGTTCCCTGTGGGCAAAGAAGTAGAAGGCGAAGTGAAGAACAAGACCGAATTTGGTCTCTTCATTGGTCTAGACGGCGATGTAGACGGCATGGTTCACCTATCCGATCTCGATTGGGAACGTGCTGGCGAAGAAGCCATCGAAGACTTCAACAAAGGCGATATGGTGAAAGCTGTTGTGCTTGACGTTGATATCGACAAAGAACGCATCTCACTCGGCGTGAAACAGCTAACAGGCGACAAGTTCGCTGAAGCAGCTGAATCAGGCGACATTCGTAAGAATGCTGTTGTGACGTGTGAAATCATTGAAGTGAAAGACGGCGGTCTTGACGTTAAGATTGCTGAAACTGACCTCACTGGCTTCATTCGCCGTGCAGATCTTTCGCGTGACCGCGATGGTCAGCGTCCTGATCGTTTCTCTGTTGGTGAAAAAGTTGATGCACGCATCACTAACTTCGACAAGAAAACACGCAAAGTTAGCATTTCAATCAAAGCGCTTGAAATTGCTGAAGAAAAAGAAGCAGTTAAACAGTACGGTTCAACCGATTCTGGTGCTTCACTTGGCGACATTCTTGGTGCTGCTCTTAAGGACCAAGACGACGAAGGCTAAGCCTTTCTTCGATACAAATTTAAGAACCCGGCTCTTTGTAGCCGGGTTTTTTTATGCCGTTAAACGCTGAACCGAACATGAATGTGGAGTTCAGCACAGAGCCAGTTTGATTGTGTTGTTATCTCCACCATAGAGAGGAGAGTAGCTCCTCTTAGGGCAATTTTACAAAAGGGGAACGACAATGTTGATCGTCAGCAAATCCCACATAAAACCAGGCAGCATCAGCGTCTTTATCACAAGGTTTCTTTCAAGCTTTTTGAGCGTGAAGGCCTAAGCCTAGAGCATTAATACCCGCGCGCTTTATTCGCTGATTTAGGTATCGCCCCACTTTCACGATACGCCGCAATATTAAGCGCTGCTGTCTTGGATGCGGTTGTGCGGTTTGTTGGGCCGGAAACATGGGGCAGGACCGTGACAGATGGATGTTGCCAGAAGGGTGATGTTCCGGGCAAAGGCTCCACTTCGAAAACGTCTAAAACAGCATGGTCGATATGGCCGCTATCAAGGGCTGCTAATAAATCATCATCATTGATAATCGGCCCACGGGCAAAGTTGATCAGGCTTGCGCCTTGTTTCATCGCGCCCAATCGCTCAGCATTTATAAGCCCGCGTGTTTGATCCGTTAGTGGAATGAGGCAGACGAGAATATCAATCTCACCAAGCATCGTTTTAAGGCCATCTTCGCCGAAATAGGTTTTTACCCCAGCAACTGATTTTTCTGATCGGCTCCAGCCAGAAACGGTGAAGTTTTGTTTTATCAAAGCGCTTGCTGCTTCAAGGCCTAAATTTCCAAGCCCTAAAAAGCCGATATGTTTGCCGCCAGCCAAACCGAAATCGTGCTCATACCATTTGTTCTCTCGTTGTTGTTTGACGTATTTTGGCATGTCGCGGTGAAGGTAAAGCGTCCATGCAAGCACGGCTTCTGCCATGGCTTTCGCCATTTCTGGATCTTCAAGGCGGACGATTTCAAACGGCGCGTTTGAAAATTGCTCCATCATCTTTTCAACGCCTGCCCATAGGGACTGAACCCACTTTAGGTTTGGCAATGTTTTAAGGGCTTCAGGGTCTGGGTTTGCGACAATCGCGAGATCTGCATTTAGTCGCTCTTCGGGACTAAGATCTTCAATCCGTTTGATTGTTTCTTCAGGCATCGCGCTTGCCAAATGGTCAATCCATTTAGTGATTGCGTTTTGCGTGTTGTTCGATACGAATGGAATGACGGGTTTCATTGTTTTTCCGGTCTGCGGTTAAATCGCGATGTTGCCGCCAGATTAAGGCCTTTCATTTTGAAAACAATGGCCTTTTTCATGTTCATACGCTTGACAAATGCATAATAGTGCACACAACATTATCCAGAGGTAAGTAAATGAGTGCAACACAAGATCAAATTCTTGACCGCCGCAGAATGCGACGCAAGCTAACTCTATGGCGCGTCGTAACATTCGTGGCTGTTGGCGTCGCAATTGTTGCCTTGTTGAGTGCTGTAACGATCGCGACAGGTTCATCATTTAAAGCCCAAAAACCTCATATTGCGCGCGTTCCGATTACTGGATTCATTTCCAACAGTCGCTATGCGCTGAAACGTCTTGAGAAATTGCGCAAAGACAAGAACGTTAAAGGCGTGATTATTTCGATTAATTCACCTGGTGGTACGACTGTTGGCGGCGAAGCGCTGCACAATGCAGTGCGGGCGATCGCTAAGGAAAAACCAACGGTTACGAGCATTGGCGGGCTTGCTGCATCAGCCGGTTATATGATCGCAGTCGCAAGCGACCATATCGTTGCGCCGCGCACCTCCATCGTCGGTTCCATTGGCGTTATCATGCAATATCCAGACGCTACAGGCTTATTGGATAAGATTGGTGTGAGCGTTGAAGAGATAAAATCATCGCCTTTAAAAGCTGAGCCATCACCATTTAATGAAACACCGCAGGCTGCTCGCGATATGTTGGAAAGCATGTTGATTGATACCTATCAATGGTTTGCTGATTTGGTAAAAGAGCGTCGCAACCTTTCTGCTAGTGATAGCGAAGGGCTGCTCGATGGTTCTGTCTTTACGGGAAAACAAGCGCTTGATCGAAAGTTGATTGATGGGCTTGGAGATGAAAATACAGCGAAGCAATGGCTTGTTGATGAGAAGAAACTCGATAAAACTTTGAAAGTAGTGACATGGTCATTGCGAAAGCCAAAAAAGGATTTTCCATTGACAAGTGTCCTTTGGGAGGGTGCACTGTCAGCGTTTGGGCTTCAGGAATTAGCTGAATTACCGGGCAAAACGCTTGGAACATCGCGATTGGGGCATATTGACGGCATGTTGTCTGTTTGGCAGGTTGATACTAATAGAGCGGAATAATTTTTACGTTCGAATATGGGAGGCAAGGGAAAGTGATTAAATCAGAATTGGTGCAAAAGTTGGCGGATCAAAATCCGCACCTTTATCATCGCGATGTCGAAGCGATTGTTAATTCAATCTTGGATGAAATTTCTGATGCTATGGCCCGTGGCGATCGCGTTGAATTGCGCGGTTTTGGCGCGTTTTCAGTTAAGCATCGCCCTGCACGGGTTGGCCGCAATCCGCGCACAGGTGAACAGGTGAAAGTGGAAGAGAAATCTAGTCCATTTTTCAAGACAGGCAAGGAAATGCGTGAACGCATGAACCCTGACCACCCTCAAGCCTGATTTTTAACAAATTCATCAATCATCTTTTGATTGGTTGCGGTTGTAGCGCGTGCTCAGTATGATGTATCGCAACCTTAGTCTTTTCGTTGGGATTTGAAATGAAACGTTTATTCCAGTTCATCATCTTCGCACCTGTTGCGATTGTTTTGATCGCATTGTCGGTGGCTAATCGTCAAGAAATCAAATTATCTCTTGATCCCTTCAGTCAAACGGAACCTTGGCTTGAAGTCACTGTGCCTGTTTTCTGGCTGATATTTGGCAGTCTTGCTGTCGGTGTTTTGATTGGCGGCGTGGTTTCTTGGTTGAAGCAAGGTAAGTTTCGCAAGGAAGCCCGGGAGCAACGCTTTCAAGCGGCTAAAGCCCGTCACGAAGCGAAGAAAATCAAGCAACAAGCAAATGCTCTGCAAAGGACCGCCCTTCCGGTACCTCGCAGCTAGGCTCATTTCGCCATTTTTCAACGCCCAACAAATGCGCGCCGAATTTTGTCGCAATGGGCGAAATAACGCGCTAGAAGTCATCTAGAATATACCCATCAGTGCCACGCAATGTGTGGCTGGAACGGACGCTTGAGGCTGTTGACCCAAACAGGGGACAAAGTCAGGCGCTGAGAGGAAATAATGACGCGACTACTCCCTTTAACTTGTGTAATTTTGTGTGCGCCGCTTCCAGCACTCGCACATATTGGTCATGTGGCTGAGGTCGCAGGGCACGGCCATCTTGTGGCCGTCGGTGCCATCGTTGCTGCTGCCGTTATAGGCGGGTTGATTGCCAAAGCGCCTAAAAAAGAAAAAGTCGATACCGAGACTGAAAATGATCCAGATGGCGCTGAAGAAGATGCCGTTGGTGATGCTGCCTAACCACTCCATATAGGATCAAATCAATGTCAGAGACATCCTCAAAATCCGTTGCTTCTTTTGGGTCTGAAAAAGTTGGCATCATGGTGTGCGGCCACGGCAGCCGCAACAAATTCGCGGTTGATGAATTTGCGAAAGTGGCCCAAGGCCTGCGCCAGCTTTATCCTGATGTGCCGGTTGAATATGGCTATCTGGAATTTGCAACGCCCGTCATTCGTTCAGGCCTAGACAGTTTACGCGATCAAGGCTGCACGCGCATTAAAGCTGTGCCCGGTATGTTGTTTGCCGCAGGTCACGCGAAAAACGATATTCCATCAGTCCTCAATCAATATGCTGCTGAAAACGACGTTCAGATCGATTATGGCAAAGAGCTTGGTATCGACCCGAAAATGATGAAAGCGGCGGCAAGCCGTATTCAAGAAACATTGGATGAGGCAAGCCAAGACGTGCCGCTTTCAGAGACTTTGTTGGTGGTGGTCGGTCGTGGTTCATCTGATCCAGATGCCAATTCTAATATCTCCAAAGTGATGCGCCTTTTATGGGAAGGTTTCGGTTTTGGTTGGGGCGAGGTTGCTTATTCTGGCGTCACGTTCCCGCTGGTGGAGCCTGCGCTTGAACGCGTTGCGAAACTCGGTTTTAAACGGGTTATCGTGTTCCCTTATTTCTTGTTCACTGGTGTGTTGATTAAGCGCATTTATGACAGCACAGATTTTGTCGCTGAACAGCACAAAGACATCGAGTTTTTGAAGGCTGGTTATTTAAACGACCACCCGCAAGTGCTTGAAACTTTTGCGGAGCGCCTTGAGCAGATCGATACGGGCGAAAACACCATGAACTGCGCGCTTTGTAAGTATCGTGCGCAAGTCTTAGGTTTTGAAGATCAAGTCGGTCTCCCGCAAGAAAGCCATCACCACCACGTGGAAGGCATCGGTACAGTCGCGGCAAAAGATTGTCCCTGTAAAGGTGATTGCAACGGGTTTTATTGTCGTCAAGGCGGTGTTGAAGCGCTGCCAGAAGATGATGGGCACCACCATCATCACGATCATTCTCATGACCATGGGCATTCGCATGATCACGACCATGGTCATACCCATCACCCATACCCGCATGCTGATCACCCGCTTGGGCCTAAAACACTTCGCCCTGTATCTGATCCAGCAAAGAAGGGAACATGATGATGGAGTATATCAAAGACCCAACGGCGATTTACGCAAAGTCTTTTTCAACCATCCGTGGTGAGGTGGACTTTAATCAATATCCGTCTGATGTTGCGATGATGGTGGAACGCATGATCCATGCTTGCGGTATGGTCGATCTGGTTGAGGATATTCAATATTCAAACGATGTGGCGCTTCGTGCGACACAAGCAATCAGCAATGGCGCGCCAATCATCACAGATTGTGAGATGGTGCGTTCTGGTATTATCGGAGCCTTTTTGCCCGCTAATAACGATGTGCTTTGCCACCTTAATGATGAAGAAGTTCGATCCCTTGCGCGGCGTGAAAAAACAACGCGGTCAGCGGCTCAAGTTGCCCTATGGAAAGAGCATCTTGAAGGCGCGGTGATTGTGATTGGTAATGCCCCGACCGCGCTCTTTGCTTTGCTTGAAGCGCTCGACCAAGGTGCACCAAAGCCAGCGGCGATTATCGCTTGTCCGGTTGGATTTGTGGGGGCTGCTGAATCAAAAGCAGAGCTTGCCGCTAATCCGCGTGATGTTCCGTTCATGACGGTAACAGGGCGCAGAGGTGGCAGTGCCATTGCATCGGCTGCCTTTAACGCGGTGTCAAAAATCGCCCGCGATCAACTTGCAGCCTAATGAAACCGTGGCTCACGATACTCGGCATTGGGGATGACGGCCTTGCAAGCTTGACTGCTGCCGCGCGTCTTCATTTTGATCAAGCTCAACACATCATCTTGCCAGAGCGGGTGCGTGCCCGCATCGCAGACGCTGATGTTGCTGGTAAAAAGGTGACGCTGTGGGTTTCCAACATTCATGAAACCTTGCGTAATTTGCAGGATCAACGCGGTGAACCTGTAACGATTTTGGCGACGGGCGATCCTTTTCATTTCGGCATTGCGGCGACATTGGCGCGGACAATCCCAAGCGAAGAAATAATTACCATTCCTCACCCGTCAGGTTTTTCACTTGCAGCCAATCGTATGGGCTGGGCGTTGCAAGATGTTGATTGTATCTCACTGCATGGTCGCAAGGTGGAACGTTTGCAGCCGTTCATTGAACCGGATAATCGTGTGTTGGCTCTCACCTCAAATAGCGAAACACCGAAGCTTGCAGCCGAGATATTGGGTCAACGCGGTTTTGGCGCATCGCAAGTAAGCGTGCTTGAACATATGGGTGGGCCGGATGAGCGAATTATCCATGCGTCAGCCCATGAAATTGCAAGCCATGAGTTTGCTGATTTTAACGTGTTGGCGATCCAGTGCGTTGCTGGAGAAAATGCTCTCATTCAGCCGCGCATTGCAGGTTTGCCTAATGATGCATTTTCCCATGACGGCCAACTAACCAAGCGCGAAGTGCGTTCTGCAACTCTGGCCGCGCTTCGCCCATACCCGAATGCAACGCTTTGGGACATTGGTGCTGGTTGTGGTTCCATCGCGATTGAATGGATGCGGGCAGCACGGGGCGCGAAAGCGATTGCCTTTGAGCGGGATGCAACGCGCCTTACGATGATTGCCGAAAATGCACAGGCACTCGGTGTGCCGGATATGAGCATTATTGATGGCTCGGCGCCGGAGGTTTTACAAGATCAGCCAGCACCGGACGCGGTTTTTATTGGTGGCGGATTGACCAGCGAAGGGACGTTTAATCTTGCGTGGAATGCCTTACGTTCTCGCGGTGTGCTGGTAGTCAATACCGTGACACTTGAAGGCGAAGCTATGATATTGGCGCTCCATCAAATTCATGGTGGCGATTTGGTGCGCATGGATGTGTCTCATCTAACAAAGGTTGGACGAATGCATGCATTTGATCCCCGCATGAGTGTTTTGCAGTGGCAGGTGATGAAGCCATGACGGGAATACTTTATGCCGTTGGCGTTGGGCCGGGCGATCCTGAACTTATGACGTTAAAAGCCGTCCGCTTGATCCAATCAGGGGCCGTGGTTGCTTATCCGTTGGGCGGTGATAGCGGTACAAGCTTTGCGCGCGAAATTGCGGGAAGTCATATTTTAGAAGGCACGGAAGAATTCGGTTTTGCCGTCCCCATGCGCGTCGAACGTGCGCCTGCAAGCGAGGCCTATGATAAGGCGGCAAGCCATATGGCGAGCTTGTTGAGCGCGGGCCGCGATGTGGTGCTTTTATGCGAGGGCGACCCGTTCTTTTATGGTTCTGCTATGTATTTGGTGGAACGTTTAGCACCACGGTTTGAATGCGAAATTGTGGCAGGTGTCACATCGCTCACCGCTTGTGCTGGTGCCGTCAAGCGGCCACTGGCAGCGCGTAATGATCGCCTTAAAATTATTCCTGCCCCCCTTGATGCTAATGTCATCGAAGTGGAGCTTGCCAACACGGAAGCGGCCGCAATCATCAAGGTTGGTCGGCATTTTGATAAGGTGCGCGGTGTCATCAATAAGCTCGGCCTTGCAGACAATGCGATGATCACTGAGCGGGCAACGGGGCGCGAAGAAAAGATCACGCGCCTGTCGGATATGACTGAGGGGGAGCGCCCCTATTTCTCGACTATTCTAATCTACAAAGGCTCAGAAAGCTGGGGCGATAATGACCAATAAACAAACCGCCATTTTCATCTTCTCAAAGCGGGGAGAAGCGCTGGCTGCGCGGCTGAAATCTGAATTAGGCAATGCGTCGATTCATGCCCTTGAAGGGCGTGCAACGGGTGATGTCTCTTTCACCAAAGCCTCTGACCATATGGTGAGCCTATTTAAAGCGGGCCACCCAATTATAGGCCTTTGCGCGTCGGGTATTTTGATCCGTCTGTTAAGTGGAAGCTTGCAAGACAAATGGCAGGAGCCACCTGTGCTGGCTGTTGCAGAAGATGGTTCTGCCGTCGTGCCGCTTTTGGGCGGACATCATGGGGCTAATGATTTGGCGCGTGATATTGCGGCGGTGTGTGAGACATCAGCGGCGATTACGACAAGCGGTGATGTGCATTTTGGCGTGGCTCTTGATCAGCCGCCAAAAGACTATGTGCTTTCAAATCCTGCCGATGCCAAAGGCTTCATGGCCGGACTGCTTCAAGGTGAGAGTGTGCAGGTTGAAGGCAATGCATCATGGTTGGTTGAGAGCAAACTACCAATTGATACAGATGGTGCGCTTAAGATAACCGTTTCAAACAAACCCCTCGAAGGTTCTGAAAACCACCTTGTCTATCACAAGAAAAACCTCGTGCTCGGCATGGGTTCAGAACGCGGTGCGCCCGTTGAAGATGCAATTGCTCTCGCTGAAAAAGCATTGAGCGATGGCGGCTTATCTCCCCTTTCACTCGAAGCCATCGCTTCAATCGATTTGAAATCTGATGAGGCGGCACTTCATGCCGTGGCCGAACACTTCGGTGTACCCGCATGGTTTTATGATGCTGATACACTCAACAAATTTGAAAGCCAGCTCAAAAACCCATCTGATGTTGTGAAGGCAGAAGTAGGCGTTGCTGGCGTTGCAGAAGGCGCAGCTTTGGCTGCGACAAATGGCGCGCTTCTGGTTGAGAAAATCAAATCACCTCATGCAACGGCTGCCATTGCAGAACTTGCTGATGGAGCAATGTTGCAAGAGGGCCAAGCCCGCGGGCGCGTGTTCTTGGTTGGCTTTGGTCCAGGCGATCAAAAATGGCGCTCTGCTGAATCTGTTAGCCTGCTTCAAACCGCAACGGATTGGGTTGGCTATGATCTTTATCTCGATCTTATTCAGGATTTAAAATCTGACCAGAAAGAACATCGCTTCCCTCTTGGTGCTGAAGAAAAGCGCGTGCGGCATGCGCTGGAACTTGCAAGTTCTGGCCGCGATGTGGCTGTGGTGTGCTCTGGTGACCCAGGCATTTTCGCCATGGCGACCCTTGCTTATGAGCTGATCGACACGGGTGCTGCTGAAGGGGAGGTATCACCTGCGGCAAAGCGGGTTGAGGTTATTATCGCACCGGGAATTTCTGCGTTCCAAGCGGCCGCCGCTCGTGCTGGTGCGCCGATTGGTCATGACTTTTGCTGTATCTCGTTGTCTGATCTTTTGACCCCGCGCGATGATATTTTGAAGCGCCTTAAGGCAGCAGCAGAAGGTGACTTTGTGACCGCGTTTTATAACCCGCGTTCTAAACGTCGCGTCACGCTTTTGGATGAGGCCTTCGACACTCTCCGCAAACACCGCCCCGCTGATACGCCTGTGATTTTAGCGACCGATCTTGGTCGTCCTGCTGAACACGTGCGTGTCTTTACGCTCGAAACGGTCAACAGCGAGGATGTCGATATGTTGACGCTGGTGATGGTCGGCTCAAGCAACTCTAAAGCTGTGAAAACGGGCGACGGAAAAACATGGGTCTATACGCCACGCGGCTATGACCGAAAGGAAATTTGATGACTGTTTATTTCATTGGCGCTGGTCCAGGTGCACCAGACCTTATCACGGTTCGCGGTCTCAAACTGATTGAGCGTTGCCCTGTTTGTTTGTATGCGGGTTCGCTGGTGCCAACGGCTATTGTGGAGGCTGCATCTGATGATGCGCTTGTAAAAGACACAGCGCCAATGAACCTTGATGAGATCATGGTGGATATAGAGGCTGCCCATGCAAAAGGGCAAGACGTGGCAAGGGTGCACTCTGGTGATCCGTCTTTATATGGTGCGCTTGCTGAACAAATCAGACGGCTTGATGCAGCGAATATCGATTATGAAATTGTGCCAGGTGTGCCAGCCTTTGCGGCTGCTGCGGCAGAACTGAAAATGGAATTGACCCTTCCAGAAATAGCGCAAAGCGTCATTGTCACCCGCACCTCCGGCAAGGCCTCTGGCATGCCTGAGGGTGAAGACCTTGATACGTTTGGTAAGTCTGGTGCGACGCTTGCGATCCATTTGTCGATACGCAATCTCAAGCATATTGAAGAGACGCTGACGCCCTATTATGGCGCTGACTGTCCTGTTATCGTGATCTACCGCGCCACGTGGCCAGACCAAGAAATCATTCGTGGCACGCTCTCAGATATTCGCGAAAAAGTGCGTGCTGCGAAAATTACGCGCACAGCGCTCATCTTTGTTGGACGTGTTTTTGAACAGCACGATTTTAAAGATTCAGCCCTTTATGATGCAGGCTTTGCCCATGTGCTGCGCAATAAGGGTAAGAAGAAAAAAGCCTCTTAGAGTGCTGCCAGCAATTCGTCGATTGTTGAATAGGTCGTCACTGCTGGCTTAGGTAAGCGGTCAATGATGATGACTGGTTTTTGCAATTGACGTGCGGCGAGTAGTTTCTCGCGCGTTTCATTGCCGCCTGCGTTTTTCGTCACCAATACATCAATGTTGCGGCTACGGATAAGTTCAATTTCATCTTCAAGCGTAAAAGGCGGACGGGCGAGGATGATCTCCCAATGATCTGGCACAGTGATAGATGGAGCATCAATCGCGCGGGCGATAACCTTCACATCGTCACGATCTAGAAAACTGCCAAGCTGCTGGCGGCCAATGGTGACCAGTGCTGTGCAGTTTTTCGGCAATGCGGTAACAGCATCTTCTAAGCTTTGAACGTGATGCCAAATGTCGCCTTCTTCCGCTTGCCAAGGTCGTCGCTCCAGACGAATAATTTCAACGTTTGTTTGCTTCGTTGCTTCATAGGCATTGCTTGAAATACGGGCTGCAAAGGGATGGGTTGCGTCAATTAAGAGGTCGATTTTCTCCTCAACCAAATAATCACGAAGACCTTCAATGCCGCCAAAACCACCAATGCGGGTTTCGCCATCTGGCAATGTTGGATTGTCGGTGCGCCCTGCAAGGCTGGAGATGACGTCGAAAGCTAATTCGTTCAAATGCACCGCCAGCATTCTTGCTTCACCCGTGCCGCCTAATATCAAAACACGTTTGCTCATGAGCAGCCCGCCTTCGGGTCATTTTGCTGGGCAATGATCGCGCCGCTGCGGTCAATTACTATAATGTCAACAATCGTTGACGAATTTCGCAAAGTTTTGCTGGCTTGCTCTTGCGCGTGCCGTGCGATGGTGGGTGCGAGGTCCACGCCGTGCTCTAAGCCAATTTCTCGCGCATGGGCTGCGGTGTTTGCACCGCGTATAGCATCTGCGGCACTTTCAATGCCCGCTTCAACGGCTCGCTCTGCCAACCATTCAAAATCCACTTGGCTACGACCAGAATGCAAGTCCATGAACCCTTGGCCGAGCTTCGTCAGTTTTGCAAATCCGCCGCCGATGGTGACGCGGGGCACGGGGTGGTTTCTGATATACTTCAACATGCCGCCAGCAAAGTCGCCCATATCGAGCATGGCATGATCGGGCAGGCCGAAATGCTCTTGCACGGCTTTTTCAGACGTTGATCCCGTGCAACCTGCCACGTGCGGCAATCCTTCTGCCACAGCAACGTCAATGCCTCGATGGATGGAGTGTATCCATGCAGAACACGAAAACGGGTGAACAATGCCGGTGGTGCCAAGGATTGAGAGGCCGCCGATAATGCCAAGGCGCGGGTTCCACGTTTGATCTGCTAATTGCTCGCCTGTGGGAATGGAAATTTCAATCTCGATATCAGGTGCGATGTCGTGCGCCTTACAAAGCGCTGTAACGACTTCATTCATCAAAGATCGTGGAACGGGGTTGATGGCAGGTTCGCCAACATCCAAAGGCAGACCAGGCCTTGTCACCGTGCCAACGCCTTTGCCCGCTTTAAACGTGATGCCAGAACCTGCTTCACCTAACCGAACTTTTGAAACAATCATTGCGCCATGCGTAACATCAGGATCATCGCCTGCATCTTTGATAATGCCTGCGCGGGCGAAGTCTTCTGCCTGTTCTTCGATGGCCAGAGGAAAACTCGGTGTTTCGCCTTTTGGCAATGTAATTGTTACGGGGTCTTCAAAAGAGCCACCCAAAAGCGCGGATAATGCCGCTTTTGTCGCAGCAGTCGCGCACGCGCCTGTGGTCCATCCTCTTTTGAGAGGTTGGTTATTTTCACCGTCTTTTACATCGCCGATTGAGTGCGCCATAACCACGTTCTATACAACTCTTTGAAAGATTAAAACGTCAGGATTTTTTGTGACCCGTCAACCACCAAATGGATGCGTAATTGCGGCCCCCCAATCTGGGTCGGGAAAGACGTTGGTGACGCTTGGTTTGTTGAGAGCTTTGGCGCGATCTGGCGTGCGGGTGAAAAGCGCGAAAGTTGGGCCAGATTATATTGATCCAGCCTTTCACGCGCGGGCATCTGGCGCCCCTTGTGTGAACCTTGATCTTTGGGCAATGGGTGAGGCGCGGGTTAGGCATCTTGCCAAAACCGAAGATTATCTGCTGGTTGAAGGCGTGATGGGCCTTTTTGACGGAGCTGATAATGGCTATGGCTCAACGGCGGATTTGGCGGCTTGTTTAAACCTGCCAGTGGTGATGGTGGTGGATGCCCGCTCACAGAGTTTTTCAGCTGCCGCCCTTTTGCATGGATTTAAGAGCTTTCGCGGTGATGTTGATATTGCGGGCGTCATTTTCAACCGTGTGGGGAGTGAACGCCATGCGGGGCTGCTTCGAAAAGCAGCGGAGGCCGTTGATGTTCCCGTGCTTGGCTGTTTGCCCCGTGTTGAAAGCCTGCAAATGCCCTCGCGCCATTTGGGTTTGGTTCAGGCTCAAGAGCACGGCGCATTGGAAGCATTGATTGAGCAAGCCGCTGATTTGATGGTGACGCATGTTGATCTTGAAGCGATTGCTGCTTTTCAAGGTGGTGGGTTTGACGCCGCTGAAGTGAAACCTCTTGCTCCTTTAGGTCAGCGTATTGCTTTGGCGAAGGATGAAGCTTTTAGTTTCGCTTATCCGCACATGATTGATGGCTGGCGGGGGCAAGGTGCGGAAATTTTGCCATTTTCACCTTTAAACAATGAGGTCCCTGATCCGTCTGCTGACGCTGTGTTCTTGTCAGGCGGTTATCCAGAACTTCATGCGGGCAAGCTTGCGAACAATGAAGTGTTTCTTGATGGCTTGAGAGGGTTAAACGGCGACGCGCTGATTTATGGTGAGTGCGGCGGCTTTATGGTGATGGGCGATGTGTTGATTGATGGCGAAGGTGTGGCCTATGAAATGGCGGGGCTATTGCCTGTTACCACCAGCTTTGAACAGCGCACACGGCATTTGGGTTATCGTCGTCTTACTCATAACAGCGCCTTGCCGTGGCCAAAGACTTTGCGAGGTCATGAATTCCATTATTCAACGCTGATTGCGCAGGGTGATAATACAGCCCTGTTTACGGCTGAAAATGCTGTGGGCGATGTGCTTGAACCTATGGGCTTATCATTTGGCAAATGCGTCGGTTCTTACGCTCATGTGATTGCGCCGGAGGATGGCTCATGAGCGCGTTGATGGTGCAAGGTACGGGGTCTGATGTTGGTAAGTCGCTGATTGTTGCAGGGCTTTGCCGCGCGTATAAAAATCGTGGTCTAACCGTGCGCCCGTTTAAACCACAGAACATGTCGAACAATGCAGCTGTAACAGCGGATGGTGGTGAGATTGGACGCGCTCAAGCGCTTCAGGCTTTGGCGGCTTGTGTCGAGCCGTCCGTTCATATGAACCCCGTTTTGCTAAAACCTGAGACAAATACCGGTAGCCAGGTAATTGTGCACGGCAAGCGGGCTGCGACTATGAGTGCTCGGGAATATTTCAAAACCCGTGAGCAATTTATGCCAGCAATCCTCGATAGCTTCGAGCGGATGAAGGCGACCGCAGACCTCGTGCTAGTGGAAGGGGCGGGCAGTCCTGCGGAGGTTAATCTTCGAAAGGCAGACCTTGCCAATATGGGGTTTGCCCATGCTGCCGATTTGCCTGTGATGCTGGTCGGCGATATTCATCGCGGCGGAGTGATCGCCTCACTTGTTGGGACTAAGGCGGTTTTGGATGAGGCTGATAATCAGCGGATCAAAGCCTTCCTCATCAATAATTTTCATGGCGATGTGTCGTTGTTTGATGAAGGCATAAAGATTGTTGAAGAAGCGACGGGTTGGTTTTCAGCTGGTGTCGTTCCACATTTTGCGGCTGCTCGAAACCTTCCAGCTGAAGATGCTTTGGCGCTTGATAATGTTTCGAACGACAAAGGACAGATGAAGATCGCAGTCCCGCGCCTTGCCCGTATTGCCAATTTTGATGACCTTGATCCGCTTCGGCTTGAAGAGGGTGTTGCCGTTATTTTTGTACAAGCGGGCGAGCCCATTCCAGCCGATGCTGATTTGGTTTTGTTACCCGGTTCAAAATCGACGATGGCCGATATGGCTTTTTTCAATGAACAGGGTTGGGACATTGATCTCAAGGCCCATGTCAGGCGTGGTGGTCGCGTGCTCGGTCTTTGTGGTGGCTATCAAATGCTGGGTAAAAAAATTCATGACCCTGATGGCATCGAGGGGGCAAGTGGCAGCATTGATGGGCTTGGTCTGCTTGATATTGAGACAATTTTAACGCCGAAAAAATCACTTGAAAACCGCGTGGCAAAACATCTTGCCAGTGGTGAGATGATGGATGGCTTTGAGATGCATTTAGGTGAAAGCGATGGACCTGCGCACGCGCGCCCCTTTGCTGAGATTGAGGGGCGACCAGAAGGGGCTGTTGCACGGGACGGGCAAATTGCCGGAACCTATTTGCACGGTATTTTCTCAAGCGATGATTTCAGAAAATCCTATCTCGCATCATTTGGACTTCAAACCGCTGATCTCTCCTACAATTCATTGATTGATGAAACGCTCAATCAGTTGGCCGATCACATGGAAACTCATGTTGATTTAGACCGTCTTTATGAAATTGCAAAAGGGAATGGCTAATGGCGGCTCCTGTGCATGGCGGCGATCTAAAAAGTGCAATGGCGCTTGCTCGTGAATTTGGGTTTGAGGCAGGAAACCTATCTAGCTGGATAGATTTGTCGACCGGAATTAATCCGCGCGCCTATCCAATCCCAGAACTCGATATGTCCTTGTGGCACGGGCTGCCAACCCAAGATTTGCGTGAAAAATTAATTGGTGCAGCCACCACATATTACCGTGCGCCGTCCTCTGATCACGTTCTTGCAGCCTCTGGTTCCGCTCTCTTAATCCAGCTTTTGCCAAATCTCTTTGAAGGTGAGGCTGTCTCAATTGTCAGCCCGACTTATGGTGACCACGCAGCTGCTTGGCAACGCAGTGCTCGTGCTTGTTCTTTAATTGGGAGTGCGGATGAACATCATGATGGAAATTTGGTTTTGACCAATCCTAATAACCCCGATGGTCGCAAATATAGCGCTGACGAGTTACTTGGCTTGGCCGAGAAACAAACGCGTGCGGGTAGTTGGTTGATTGTTGATGAAGCCTTCGCTGATTTAGGTGATGGCGAGAAGCCGACTGCTGCTTTGGTTGATGAGTTTAATGTCATCATATTGAAATCTATTGGAAAATTTTTTGGTTTAGCAGGCGTAAGGCTTGGTTTTATGGTCGCACCGCCCGCGATAATTGAGGGAATGGCAAAACAGCTCGGCTCTTGGCCTGTGTCTGGACCAGCCTTAGAAATTGGGTTTCAAGCGCTCTCCAATGTTGCTTGGCAGAACGAGACGAGGGCCTTTTTGAAGGCGCAAACGGATGCGGTTCTGGAGATATTCAGACACGCCTCTATTCCCGTTGTTGGCGGTACTGATCTTTTTACTTTGGTTGATCAAAGTTCAAAACTAGCCCTTTTCAAAGAACTGCTTCGTGCGAAAATTTATGTCCGATCATTTGATTATAATGGAAATTGGTTGCGTGTTGGCTTGCCTGCAAATGATGATGAGCTTGCTCGTTTAAAAGCAGTAGTGAGCGGGCTATGAGTTACCTAGCCATGAATCTTTTGATTGCTCTTACAGCTCTCATTTTCGAAAGATTAGTTGGATATCCAGATTGGCTTTATAAGGCCATCACTCATCCCGTTGTGTGGATAGGTAAACTTATTTCGATTTTGGACCGTTCTTTAAATAGTGAGAATTCGCTACCTAATTCTCGACGATTAAAGGGGGCGTTTGCGCTTGTAATTGTCATTTCTGTTGTCTTAGTGGTTGCGATTTTCATCTCACTTTTTCTGCGCGCATTCGTTGGTGGATTGTTGATTGAGGCGGTGCTTGCCTCCTCCATGCTTGCGCAAAAATCATTGAGAGATTTCGTGGATGCAGTTGGCAAAGGGCTGAGTGAGAGTATCGACAAAGGCCGTGCGGCTGTATCCCATATTGTGGGGCGTGACCCTAGCCAATTGAGCGAGAGTGAAGTGGCGAAAGCAGGCGTTGAGAGCCTTGCAGAAAACACTGCTGATGGTGTGATTGCGCCGCTGTTTTGGATGATGCTTTTTGGCTTGCCGGGTGCTGCTGTTTATAAAGCAATCAATACGGCGGATAGCATGGTTGGCTACCGCAGTGAGAAGTACGTGGATTTTGGATGGGCATCAGCAAAGCTTGATGATTTGGCCAATTATCCAGCGTCACGCCTGTGCGGATTTCTCTTTGTGGCTACTGCTTTTTTGCAGCAAAAATGGTCGGGCAAGCAAGCCTATCAAGTGATGATGCGTGATGCTAAGTCACACCTCTCACCCAATGCAGGATGGCCGGAAGCGGCGATGGCGGGCGCTCTTGGTTTGAAGCTTGGCGGGCCACGTTCTTATGAAGGGCGGGAAGTTGACCTTGCAACCATGGGCCATGGTCGGGACTTTTTGACGAAAACCGATATCAAGATTGCAATCGAATTTTTTCGTTGGAGCATGACATTGTTGGCCGTGACTTTGGGTGTGGTCACCTTGCTTGCCTTAATGCTGGTCTAACCCTTCATGGCCAATGGTAATCCGGCGGCGATGAACACGACACGGTCGGCAACTTCGGCCACCCGTTGGTTGCAAATACCTGCGTGGTCGCGGAACTGTCTGGCGAGTTTGTTCTCAGGCACGATGCCAAGGCCAACTTCATTGGCGACAAGAACAATTTCGCCCTCTGCTTTGGTAAGTGCATCGCAGAGGTTTGAGATTTCCTGATCAATGTTATTTTCAGCAAGCAGGTGATTGGTGAGCCATAAGGTCAAGCAGTCTACCAATATGAAGCGAGACTTGTTTGCATCTCTCGTCAAGCAATCGCTCAACTGAAACGGCTCTTCGATCGTTTTCCAATTATCGCCACGCTGCTGTTTGTGCTTGTCGATACGGTTCGACATTTCATCATCGAATGCCTGGCAGGTCGCAATATAAAGCCGTTCGCCTTTTGGGTTGACTTCCAGCCAATCATGGCCGAGCTGTTCAGCATATCGGCTTTTGCCTGAGCGTGCCCCACCAAGAACCAGCGTGATCATCACTCAGGATCCGTATTTTCAGGCGAGCCTTGAACAGGCAAGCGGGCAATAAAATGGCCTTTCATTTCTTGTGGCCATTCACGAAACGGCACTTGGCCGGTTTTGCTCGTACCGTGTTTATCAAACCATTCCACAATGGCGTCAGCGGCTTCTTGTTTCGGCTCAAAGCGTCCTGCAAGATAGGAAAAACGTTCAGTGTCGGACATCACAACATTGCAGTGTTGGGAACAGGCCCAAAGGCAATCTTGTTCTTGTATGGTGATGTCATCGCGGCCTTCGAGCGCTTTTTGCAAGTGCTCGGCTAATCTTTCGCCGCCAGTAACCCCCTCGCCATCAACCTTTTCTTCTGCGGTATAACGGCAGCTCTTACAAACGATAATAGCACGAGACATGGGGTATCCTTCTGTTCTTTGAAGGAATTTAATACGCTATGATGCGGCTTGCTGAAACACAAAAAACGGTGTGCCCACGCGAAAAATGTCGCAAAGGCGTTGCTTATGCCTCTTGCTCTTCGCCTTGTGCTTGTTGTTTCGCACGAAGGGCTGCTGATGCCGTTGAACGGTTCGAGATGACTTCCCGCGGTTCTGGCCCAAAGTACCCGCCTTCGTTGACAAAGGAACGGGAGTTCATGATGACGGAGCGAATGCGTTGCGATACGGCTTTAGCGGAAAACGGTTTGCCGAGCACTTCATTCACACCAAGCTGGCGGGCTTCTAAAATGCGTTTGCGTTCCGTGTGTGCCGTTACCATGATAACGGGCACATAAGCCATTGGATGTTCGGGCTGGCGGATCATTCGCATAACGTCGGAGCCATCAAGAACAGGCATGATCCAATCAAGAATGACAATGTCGGGCATGACGCGCTCAATGAGTTCAAGCGCTGTTGCACCGTCTTCAGCTTCGTGAATTTGGCGACAACCAAAGCCTTGCAGCATATTTCGGATGATAGCGCGCATGTAGGCACCATCTTCGGCAACAACAAATGATAGCTCTGAAAAATCAACGTCCTGCATCAGGCCGCTCCCTACTCAATACAAATGGTAGGGGGATTTTAGCAAGTTAGCACTAACGAGCGGTTAAGTTGACTAAACTGGTTATTTGGCCAGTTGGGGCTTTTTTGCCTTTTATTTTGTTATGAAGGCAAGTGTTGAGAGGGTGGGCTCAGGACTATGCGGACTAAGTCAGCTGCGTTTTTAGCGCCTAACTTTTCCATGATGCGCGCGCGATGAACTTCTATAGTGCGAGGACTGATGGTGAGATCAAGTCCGGCTTCTTTATTGGAAGCGCCAGCTGCGATTAGTTTTAAGACTTCGCTTTCGCGGGTTGTTAAAAGATCTGCCCCTGGGAAACTAGGGGCACCAGCGCGATCTTTTGCTGCAAACTTTGCGATACCATCGTTGACACGTTCGATGATTTTATCGCTGTCAAAAGGCTTTTCGATGAAGTCATGGGCACCAGCTTTAATGGCTTCGACGGCCATTGGAATGTCGCCTTGACCAGAAATAATGAAAATGGGCGCTTCATATTTGGTGGCTTCTATTGCGCTGAGTATATCTAATCCAGAGGAGCCGGGCATATGAACATCTAATAAAATTGGGTGATCACCATGGACGCGAAGGCCATCTAACAATTGGTCGCCACGATCAAAAAGGATGGGCTGGTAGCCTTCCAGATCAAAGATTGTCCGCAGGGCATCACGCACAGAGATATCGTCATCGACGATGTAGATTTTTTTACGATCAGAATTTGATGCCTCTAACAAAATGATCTTATCCTTTTTGGTTCACCGGTAGGTGGAACGTGAATGTGGCCCCTTGTTCGTTACCCCCATAATCAACATCGAAATGTCCACCATGATTTTCTGCAATCGTGTTGGATATTGCTAATCCCAACCCCATGCCTGTGTCTTTGTTGCTGGCGAATGTGCAAAAAAGTTGCCCTCTCGCTTCCTCAGGGATTCCAGAGCCTGAGTCAGCGACAGAAATGGCAACAAAGTCGTTTTCATATTTGGCATTAATCCAAATGGTTGCCTTTTTATGGTCCGCCACAGCTTCAATTGCGTTTCGGATTAAGTTGACGAAAATTTGCTGAATCTGAATGGCATCAATGCGCAAATCTGGCAGATTTTCCTCGATATTTATGTTGATTTCCAAGCCGCTTCGTTGGTTGCCAACCGTTGTTAATTCAAAGGCATCTTGAATAAGCGTGGCGATGTTTGCGGATGTATCTTGCATCAACGCATATTTTCCAAACCAACGCATGCGTTGAATAATTTTGCCCGCGCGTTCAGTTTCTCGCATTGCTTTGCTCAAAATGTCGGACATGTCTTTGTCGAGCAAGTCAAAGACCTTGTTCTTCTTCTCAATCGCCTGCAAATAAAGGGTGAGGGCGGTTAGAGGTTGGTTTATCTCATGCGCCATTCCAGCATTCACTTCTTCGATGGCATTGTGCCGTGAAAGTTTGAGTACTTGCTGTTGAAGCTCGTCAATACGGTTTTGATTTGTTTGGTGTGCTCTTAGATCTTTGACCACACCGATGAATTGACGACCCGCGGGTGTATCGGCCTCACCAATTGTTAGCTCAATTGGGATCAATGAACCGTCTTTATGCTGTCCGTAAACTTGGTGGGTTGTGCCAATCACATCATCGCCGCCATTTTTGACGTAGTCGATGATTGAACCAATATCTGTTCTCGCATGGCGTGGCGGCATTAACAGGGTTGCATAGCGTCCAACAATTTCGCCGGCTTGATAGCCAAACAAGGCCTCGCATGACTTGTTGTACATTAAAACGCGCGCGCGATCATTGGTCACAATAATACCGTCACTGGCCGTTTTAAGGACAGTATTAAACCGCGCTTCAAAGACGGTTAAGTCATTTGAAGCTCGATAATTATCGGCATCAGTTTTATCGTTCCCCCGAACGCTATATTCAAGCGCACCAGAACGGCTTCGTTCGACCATGAAAATCCCCCGAGATTCGGTCGGTTTAGCTTAATATACCAGAGTTTTCACATAAGCCAATTGGTCAACGGAGCATTGTTAGGTTTTAGTTCTCAGTTGCCCGCGCAACGTTGGTTTGTAAGGGCGAAATGCCAGCCCTTCTAAATTGTCATCTATCGTCAAATTACGGATTGGTTCGTGGTGGGTTTCACCACCCAATAAAAAACCCCAGCTAAGCCGGGGTTTTTCAATTCTTGAAGTTTGCAGTTCGCTATTTTCTCAAAAGGTCGCGAATTTCTGCCAATAGAACTTCGTTTGCTGGCGGTGCAGCTGGTTCTGCTGGTGCTTCTTCTTCTTTTTTCTTAGCAGAGTTGATGCCTTTGATCACCATGAACAACGCGAAAGCGATGATGATGAATTTGATGATCGCATTGATGAAGAGACCAATGTTGATTGTTGCAACACCAGCTTCTTTTGCAGCTTCAACAGTAGCAAATGTACCTTCGCCAAGTGGGATAAACCAGTTGGAAAAGTCGATGCCGCCGAGCAAAAGCCCGATTACTGGCATGAATACATCATCCACCAATGATGAAATGATTGCGCCGAATGCTGCACCAATAACGATACCAACAGCCATGTCGACCATGTTGCCCTTCATGGCAAACTCTTTGAATTCTTTTAACATTTTTGTCCCCTGAGTACTAACAGTTTTACTTTTTGTGGCAATTTTAGCCCGCATTTTTCTGCGGAATTTCTACCTTGCGTTGCAGTGATAGCAAAGCAACACGCGCGTGTGAAGCCCTATTTTAACTTTCGATTAACGCTGTTTTGTGCGCTTGATTGAAAATGTGCTACAAAATTGCGGAATGCCTTTGATTGTGTGATTTGAGTAATGATGAGCGACCTGCTTGCGACATTTGGGAAAATTGATTTAACCAGCGGATTAGCCATCGCGCTGATCTCGCTTGTTTATATGGGCTTTCTGTTTTTGGTCGCGACCTATGGCGACAGGCAGGCAGGCTCTGAGCGTTGGTTGCGCTGGCGCCCGACGATTTATGCTCTGTCTATTGCTGTGTATTGCACCTCTTGGACGTTCTTTGGCTCGGTTGGTGTGGCGGCCCGTTCAGGTTTTGATTTCCTTGCGATTTATATCTGTCCCGTTCTTTTGGTGACTGTTGGTTATCCGCTTCTTCGCCGGATCATTAGGCTATCAAAAGAAGAACGCATCACTTCAATTGCTGACTTTTTGGCCTCAAGATATGGCAAGCGGCAATCGGTTGCTGTGATCGCGACCTTGATTGCTGTGATTGGTACGGTTCCCTACATCGCTTTGCAGTTAAAGGCGCTTTCAACATCTGTCGCGATTATGGTGAGTGATCAAACGCTATCTAATGAGGCTAGCATCCCGTTTTTCAGTGATTTGCCTTTGTTGATTGCGATCTCTATGGCGGCTTTTGCGATTTTGTTTGGGGCACGTCACACGGATGCAACGGAACACCAAAATGGTTTGATGCTCGCAGTCGCGACTGAATCCGTCATCAAGCTTGTCGCTTTTTTGGCGGTTGGTATTTACGTCACTTGGTTCATGTTTGATGGTCCAGGTGACCTTTATCAGCAAGGCGAGGAAAGCGGAGTATTATATCGCTCATTGATACAAGAGCAGGGTGACGGTTTATGGATTAGCTTTGCGATATTGAGTTTTGGTGCGTTCTTTATTCTCCCAAGGCAATTTCATGTAATGGTGGTGGAAAGTAACGGCGGCAATGAGTCTCGTCGCGCAATTTGGTTGTTTCCGCTTTATTTGATTTTGATCAATTTGTTTGTAGCGCCGATTGCTTTGGCTGGCTTGTTGTCATTCGATACGGCGGTCAATGAAGATTCATTTGTGCTTGCTTTGCCTCTTTCACATGGGGCGGATTTCATATCCATTGTGGCATTTCTAGGCGGGCTATCGGCGGCGACCGCGATGGTGATTGTTGCGACAGTTGCCCTTGCGATCATGGTGTCTAATGACATTGTTGTGCCGTGGATTGTTCGCCGTTCATCAAACCGCGTTATTCCTTATCGTGACATGTACGGCTTGATCTTGAATATTCGCCGAGGGGCGATCTTCCTGATTATTCTGCTTGCTTATGTTTATTACCGCGTGGCGGGTGATACGGCGGCTTTGGTGTCTATCGGTATTTTGTCATTCGCGGCTGCTGCACAACTTGCCCCGGCCTTCTTTGGTGGGCTTTTTTGGAAGCGGGCAACATCAAGAGGCGCTATTGCCTCAATGGGTGTTGGCTTTTTGCTTTGGGCTTACACGTTGATTTTACCAACTTTTGTCGATTCAGGTTTGATCGACCCGTCTATTCTTGCGAACGGCCCTTTCGGCATTGAAGCCTTGAAACCGAGAGCTTTGTTTGGCACCGAGTTTTCGCCTCTTATGCATGGGACGCTTTGGTCGCTTGGTGTGAATAGCCTTTTGTTTGTTGTGGTCTCTCTTATGACCACACAATCGCCAATTGAACGGCTTCAATCAGATGTTTTCGTGGCGCGTAGTTATGTGCCTTCACATGTTTATAAGCGCTGGCATACGCCAATTAAGGTGGGTGAGTTGCAGGACACAGTTGGTCATTATCTTGGCCAAGAACGGGTCGCGCGCTCCTTTGATCGTTTCGCGCGTGAAAACTCCTTGGTTCTCAATCCTGACAATATTGCCGATGTGCCGCTATTGCGTTTTGCTGAGCAATTGCTCGCTTCTGCCATTGGTGCATCGTCTGCGCGTCTTGTCATGACATTGTTAATCAGCAGGCAAAGGGCAGACCCGCAAGAAGCGGTGCAATTGTTGGATGAAGCAACCGCGGCCATTCAATATAACCGCGAACTTTTGCAAGTTGCGATTGATGAGGTTGAACAGGGCTTGGCCGTGTTTGATTCTGATTTACGGCTTACCTGTTGGAACAGAAACTTCCGCACCATCTTGGATTTGCCTGTTGAGTTTGGGGAGGTGGGCACGTCGCTTGGCCGAATTTTGCGACATATGGCAGAAGCAGGCGAATTTGGTCTTGGTTCGATTGAGGGGGACATTGCAAGTCGTATTGCTTCTTATAGTGGCAGTACTGAGGTTATCACAGAGCGCCTTGCAATCGCCCGTCGTGCGGTTGAAGTGCGTACTAAGCCGATGCCTGAAGGTGGTTTTGTGCTGTCTATCAACGATATTACCAACCGTATATTGAATGAAGAAGCGCTGACACGATCAAATGAAACGTTGGAAGCACGGGTTAGAACGCGGACAGAAGAATTGATGTATCTCAATAGTGAATTGACTGATGCGAAGGCTGAAGCCGATGACGCTAATATAGGCAAGACGCGTTTTCTGGCCGCTGCTGGACACGACATCTTGCAACCTCTCAATGCTGCACGTTTATACGCCACAACGTTAGCAGATAGAGCGACACGGGACGGCGATCAGGTGACGGAAGAATATGTCCAAAAGATCAATGCGTCGCTGGGTGGCGTGGAAGATATCTTAGGTGCCGTTCTTGATATTGGTCGGCTGGACACGGGTGCCCTAAAACCGCGATTTGCCATCTTCGCTATTCAAGATGTGTTTGATCAATTGGAAGTTGAATTCGCACCCCAAGCAATGGAGAAGGACTTATCGCTTACCATTTCTCACTCTGCAGCCTTTGTGAATTCCGATGAACGGCTGCTTCGCCGATTGTTACAAAACTTAATTTCGAACGCCATCAAATACACAGAAACGGGTAAGGTGTTGGTTGCGGCAAAAGGTTCGAAAAATGACTTTGTGATTGAGGTGACTGATACGGGACAAGGCATAGCCGAAACCCATCGTGGAGATATTTTTAGAGAATTCCACCGCCTTGAAGATGGCGCGAGAGCTGCATCTGGCTTAGGGCTTGGTTTGTCAATTGTGGAGCGTATTTCGAAGGTTTTAAACCATCCGATTGAGTTTGAATCTGAACTTGGACAAGGCTCCAAATTTTCTGTTGGGGTTAAGAGTGTTGCGAAGCCTGCCAATATTGATAAGGCGAGCAAAGAGCTTGTTGCGCCGTCACCTGTCAGCGCTCAGCTAAACGGGCTTGTTATTTTATGTATTGATAATGAACCTGAAATTTTGAAGGGCATGCGTTCGATGTTGTCTGGATGGGATTGCACTGTTTTGACAGCTGACAGCCTCAAAAACGCTCTCGATGTGATTGATGAACATGGCGATGTGCCAGATGGAATTATTGCAGATTATCACCTTGATGTTGGAACCGGCATTGATGTGATTGAAGAATGCCGCAATCGCCATCGCGCCGACTTGCCGAGTATTTTGCTGACTGCGGATCGCTCACGTGCTGTGCAAAATACGGCTGAAGAGCGCGCAATACTGGTCTTGCGCAAACCGTTGAAGCCAGCAGCACTTCGTGCCCTATTGTCGCAATGGCGTTTAACGCGGGTTGCTGCTGAATAGGCTACGGCCTTGACCCTAGGTCCTGCTTCTGGTGATTTTAAGTTGTGGCGATTTTGGATGCAACGATAACAGCTTGCGTGCGGCTGTTTACATCGAGCTTTTGTAAAATCGCTGATACATGGGCTTTTACTGTTGCCTCAGACACGGTCAACTCATAAGCGATTTGCTTGTTGAGCAGGCCTTCTTTCAACATCATCAACACTCGCATTTGTTGCGGTGTCAGGGTTGAAAGACGCGACGCTATTTCGAGCAACTCATCATCTTCAGTTTCATTATCAATAGCTGCTTGATCGGGTACCCAAACACCACCATTAAGCACATTATTCATTGCACTTTTGATTGTGTCTGTATCACTAGATTTTGGAATGAACCCTGATGCGCCGAGCGAAACTGAACGGCGGATCGTATCAAGGTCCTCGCTACCAGAAACCACGATGATTGGAATTGTCGGATATTGGCCGCGCAAAAAAATCAGGCCTGAAAAACCTTGAACGCCTGGCATGTTAAGGTCCAACAATACCAAGTCCACATCGGCAGTTTCTTCAAGTGCTTTAATGGTCGTTGTTAGGTCTTCTGCTGAAACAACTGAGGCTCCAGAGAAGCCAACAGATATGATGCCAGATAGCGCATCCCTGAATAAAGGATGGTCATCTGCAACCACTATGCATGGTGCTGTCATCAAAATTTAGCCCTCCCGCTAAGTGTGCACAATATCGCAGAAACTTTACCTAGCGCAATCATGAAAAAGTGGTAGATGGCACAAATTTGTGCTTTCGCTTAATTAATGAGCGTTCACTTAGGTATTGCGTGCCTTTTTAGGCGATTTGCAAGTGTTGGTAGTTTGAGCACGAACCACAATGCTGACCAAATATTGCCCAAAAAGAATACTGGCAAAATCCAGAAGGCTGCAACAATTTTGTTTTCTTCAAAGGCGGCAATGATGATTGCGATCAAAATAAAGCCTAGATAAAGGTCGACGAAGGCGCTCCAACCCCAAAAATCCTGTGTAATTCTTACAAAGCTCTCATTAATGGGAGCTTCGAAAACTGCAAGGATGATGAGAACGGTTAAACCGATCCCCAAAAGAGCAATTATTATTCTTGTCAGTGAGATCGCCATTGCTAGCTGCGTGCTTTTAATTGGTCGGTGAAGATGAACAGCCGATTGAAGGCTTCTTTTGACAGATTGGTGATGCCTTCAAAATTTTCTTCTGCCAGTAAAAACAATAGTCCACTGCGCGCCTTTAAAACGGCGTTTTGGAAGGTCGTTTTGAAAGCACTATGCCAATCAGACGGCGTGCTTTTTGCCTCTATCAACTCATCAGACAAAGGAACAAAGTTCTCACAGCGATAGCCATCATGCTGCCGCTCACAAACATTCAAATCACCGGTAACGGTGTTGAGCAGCATATAGCCACCGTTTTCTATTTCCCTCACTTCATATTTAGTGTGGGCAGATGCCATTTGGCTAAACAGTAAGCCAAAGACGAGAAACGTGGTTAGATATGTTTTAGGCTTCAGCATTTCGATCCCGTGTCGATAGGGTCAGTAAGTCAGCAAAATACGCTGAAATCCTATCATTCAGTTTTTGTTAACCATAATATACAGCAAGTTGTTTGGATTGACAAAAGCGGTAGGGCATGGCCTTTGCAATGCATCCTCAAATTGAGCAGATATTGGAACGATGACGGTAATTTATAAAATTTGCCCGCAGGCGCTTTGGCAGCAAGCAGAAGTTAAGGGTGTGTTTGATGGCGCACCGATTGACCATAGCGACGGCTATATTCATTTCTCCACGGCTGAGCAGGCACGAGAGACGGCGGCGAAGCATTTTAGTGGGCAAGAGGATTTGCTCTTGATTGCAGTTGAAGGCGACCAGCTTGGCGATGGGTTGAAATGGGAACCATCCCGTGGTGGCGCATTGTTTCCTCATCTTTATGGTGCGCTTGATGTTAGCGTTGTTGAATGGGTCAAACCACTACCGCTCAAAGAAGATGGCAACCATGATTTTCCGGAGATGAACTAGAACCATGAGTTTTCTCGAAAACCTCGCCCGTTTGGGCTTGATGAAATTGAATGCAGAGCGCGCGCATTTGGCGGGCGTGAAAGCGCTGAAACGTGGCGCGGTGAAAGCCACTAAACGCATAGATAGTGTTGTGCTGCGTTCTGATGTTGCGGGCATTACCTTTCCAAACCCACTGGGTATTGCAGCTGGTTTTGATAAAAACGCAGAAGTGCCAGATGCGTTGATGAGGCGCGGTATGGGCTTTTCAGAAGTCGGCACCGTGACGCCTTTGCCGCAAGAGGGGAACCCGAAACCTCGTGTGTTTCGGTTGCCTGACGAAAAGGCTGTTATCAATCGACTTGGTTTTAATAATGAAGGCCATGATGTTGTTAAAAAGCGCCTTGTGCAACGTCGCAAAAAAGGTGGCATTGTAGGCGTCAATATTGGGGCGAATAAAACCTCGGATGATTTTATTGACGACTACATCAAAGGCATTCGAAAATTTGCTGATGTGGCGACTTATTTCACCGCGAATATTTCGTCACCCAACACGCCGGGCCTGCGGGATTTGCAAGGGGCGGAAGCGCTTCGTCAGCTTCTAACCTCGATCAGAGCGGAGCGTGATGAAGTGGCTGTTGAGGTCGGATATAAAGCGCCCATTTTCTTGAAGATCGCGCCCGACGTTTCAGACCGCGAAATCGATGAGATTGCGGGTGAAGTGTTGGATAGCGGTATTGAAGGCTTGATCGTGTCTAACACCACAGTATCACGTGAGAAAATTGCAGGGCATGAATTGGCCGAAGAAGCGGGTGGTCTTTCTGGCGCGCCGGTGTTTGACGCTTCTACTTTGGTGCTTGCAAAAATGCGCCGCGCTGTTGGGCCCAACATGCCGATTATCGGTGTTGGCGGTATCACGGATGGTGCCAGCGCATTGCAGAAAATGAAAGCAGGCGCGAATTTGTTGCAGGTCTATACGGGCCTCATTTACGGCGGTTTCGATTTGATTGATGAGATCAAAGATACGCTTGAAGAAGCTGTGCGTATGGAAAAAGTATCGAGCGTTGCTGACCTTGTTTCAATCGATACTGAGCGCTTGCTAAAAGGCGACTAGTCCGCCCTAAAAGTCGCGTTCTCGCGGCCTTTTAATCTGAGGTAGAGCAGCAAGCCTCTTAAACCGAGGAATATGTTGAGCGCGAGCCAAAGCCCGTGATTGCCTAAGATTGGGAAGAAGACGTAATAGGCAATGATCATTAAAACGACTGACATGATCATCGTGTTGCGCATGTCTCGTGACCATGTGGCGCCAATGAAAATACCGTCCATTTGAAAAGCTGCAACACCGACCAATGGTGTGATTACTGCCCAGATTAAATAGATGGCGGCAATGGCTCTGATTTCGTCATTGGGTGTCATGAAGGCGATAATCAAGCTGCCAAAGATGACAAACACCAAGGATAAAAGGGTTGCCTGCACCACGTTCCAAAAAGCAGTCAGTCTAACTGCTCGTTTAAAGGTGCTTCGATCTTTTGCGCCAATCGCGCGGCCTACAAATTGTTCTGCGGCAACGGCAAAGCCGTCGAGGAAATATCCAGCAATCATAAAGAAGTGCAGCAAGATTTCATTGGCGGCAAGAATGTTGTCTGATTGCTGAGCTGATTGGCGGGTGAAAAAGACGAAGGCTATATGCAGACAGAATGAGCGCACCATGATGTCGCTGTTTAAAATCATCATGGCGGTTAGCTTGCGTAGATGGAATGTCATGGCGAACAGTTGGCCTGCAAATTTTGAAACAGGCTTGATGGCAAAGAAGATTGACACCAAGACGGTGACCGCTTCTGCAACCACGGTGCCCCACGCCGCGCCTTCAACACCCATGCCTTCAATCAGCACGAAATAATAGGTGAGAGCGATGTTGAGCACGTTTAAAAATGTCTGGGTGAGGAAGCTTAAAATTGGGCGATCTGTTCCAACAAACCAAGCAAAGAAGACAAAGTTGAGCAGGGAAAACGGTGTTGCCAAAATGCGGACATTGAAATAATCCCGCACTGCGTCGGCTACAGCATCGCTCGGGCTCATGATGATGAGGCCGTATTTTAAAATGAGCGGCGAGCAAGCAATGATGAGCAGGCCAGCGATGATGCCGATTAAGCAAGAACGAAGCAGCACGCCCACCACTTCTTCACCGTCTTTGCGCCCAATAGCTTGAGCGGTGAGGGCGGATGTTGCAAAGCGTAAGAAGTTAAACGTGGTGAGCAGAATGCCGATAAAAGCGGCGGCAACAGCCACGCCACCAATGAGCGCTGCTTGACCCAATTGGCCAACAATCGCCGTATCTGCAATGCCCACCAGAGGCGTCGTCAAATAGCCAAGTCCCATCGGCACTGCAATGGTGAAAACCGTCTTATGAGTGACGTTTAAAGGGTCTTGCGTTTTTGACATGATCCAACACGCCTAAAGCATTTGCTGCATTAAAGCGAGGTGCGCTGGCGAATGGCGGCAGACAAAGTTCCCTCATCCAGATAATCAAGCTCACCACCCACTGGCACACCATGGGCAAGCCGTGAAACCGAGACATCAAATTCTGCCAGATGATCCATAATGTAATAGGCCGTCGTTTGCCCTTCGACGGTCGCATTAACGGCAAGAATGACTTCTTTGATTGGTGCGTCACTCGTGCTTTCTTGAACCCGTGTAATCAGGCTTGCAATGTTGAGGTCTTCAGGGCCAATACCATCAAGCGGCGAGAGCGTGCCGCCTAAAACATGATAGCGGCCTGTAACCGCTGTCGCGCGTTCGAGTGCCCAAAGGTCGGAGACATCTTCAACAACCACCAGCGTGTTTGGATCGCGCGTTGGGTCGTTGCAAATAGTGCAAGGAGAGGTGGTGTCGACGTTGCCGCATTTTTCGCATTCAACGATTGTGGTGACGGCTTCGTTCAAAGCACCAGCAAGCGGTGTTAGTAATTTGTCTTTGTTTTTTACCAGATGCAAAACAGCACGGCGTGCAGAGCGTGGGCCAAGGCCCGGAAGCTTGGCGAGCAATTGCACGAGGCGTTCAATTTCTGGACCGGTAACGGATTTAGCCATGGTGCTATCTCGAATGTTTAACTCAACGAGATATAGCGCGATTCGCGGCGAGTTTTTAATCTTAGGTTCAGACCTAACTCATCATCACCAAATCATCGCGGTGAACCATCACCGCGCGGCCAGGGTATCCAAGTACATTTTCAATGTCGCCACTTTGACAGCCGAGAATTTGTGCCGCTTCCTGATCATCATAGGCAACAAGACCACGGGCAATTTCTTCGCCTTTTGGGGATGCGATGGAAACCGTATCGCCGCGTTCGAAGGTACCTTCAATGGTTGTGACGCCAGCAGGAAGAAGGCTTTTACCAGCGTTAAGTGCTTTCACAGCTCCCGCATCCAAAATCAATTTTCCATGCGGATCGAGGTGGCCTGCAATGTATTTTTTTCGGGCATCAAGTGGCGTTTCTTGCGCTTCAAACAAGGTGCAAAGTCCGCCGTCTTCTACGGCCTTAAGTGGATGCAGTTCTTGGCCTGACGCAATCACCATTGTTGTGCCGCCTGCGACTGCTATCTTTGCCGCTTCAATTTTAGTGGTCATACCACCGGATGCATAAGCGTTTCCGGCAGAGCCTGCCATTGCTTCAATCTCAGGGGTGATCTGTGCGATTTTGGCAATGTGTTTGGCGTTTGGGTTGTCGGCTGGTGGCGCATCGTAAAGGCCATCAATGTCAGACAACAGCGTTAGGCCATCAGCGCCCGTCATGGTCGCGACGCGAGCGGCCAGACGATCATTGTCGCCATAGCGAATTTCAGCGGTTGCAACCGTGTCGTTCTCGTTGATGATTGGCACGGCCCCAAGTTTCAACAAGGTGCCAATGGTCGCGCGTGCATTGAGATAGCGGCGGCGCTCTTCCGTGTCAGCCAATGTTAGCAAAACCTGACCCGTGGTGATTTTATGTCTGCTGAGTGCTTCTTCCCATGCGGGTGCCAACGCGATTTGCCCGACACTTGCGGCTGCCTGACTTTCATCAAGCTTCAATGGACCATCAGGAAGGCCCAACACATGGCGGCCAAGGGCAATCGCGCCGCTTGATACAACAATGACGTCGAGACCTTGCTGCTTCAACCATGCCATGTCGTCTGCAAGGGAAAAAAGCCAATCACGTCGGAGCGTTCCAGTCGAATGGTCAACCAAAAGGGCTGAGCCGATTTTGACAACGATGCGTTTGAAATTGGTCAGCTTCGCCATGATTAAACCGGGCTCCAGCCTTCACTTTCTGGTTCATTGGCAGCACGTTCTGCATCGCGCTTGCCGGTAATTGCATCCATCAAGGCGCGCAGCACTTCATCAACCCCTTGGCGGGTCGGTGCTGATAGGGGGAGCACTTTTGAATTGCAGGCTTTTTCGAGCTCTTTGGTTTTTGCTTTGATCTCATCATCGCTGAGTGCGTCAACTTTTGTGAGTGCCACCAGTTCTGGTTTTTCTTCTAGGCCATTGGCGTATGCATTAAGTTCACCGCGCACAATGCGGTAGCTTTCTGCAACGTCATCAGCCGTTCCATCAACCAAGTGGAGGTTCGTCGCGCAACGTTCAATGTGGCCCAAGAAGCGGTCACCAATGCCAACGCCCTCGTGAGCGCCTTCAATAAGGCCTGGAATATCAGCCAAAACAAATTCACGCGCATCAATACGCACCACGCCCAAGTTAGGGTGCAAGGTGGTGAAAGGGTAATCAGCAATTTTTGGTTTTGCAGCCGTAACGCTTGCAAGGAAAGTCGATTTACCTGCGTTCGGCAAACCGACGAGGCCAGCATCAGCAATCAGCTTCAAGCGCAACCAGATGGTCATCTCTTCGCCGTCTTCGCCAGGGTTGGCGCGGCGGGGGGCTTGGTTCACGGCAGATTTGAAATAAGCGTTGCCAAAGCCACCATTGCCACCACGGGCAATACGAACCTTTTCGCCAATCTTCGTAAAATCAGCGATCAAAGTTTCATTGTCTTCGAAATAAATCTGCGTGCCCACAGGCACTTTCACGATGCAATCATCACCATTGGCGCCGTGTCTGTTGCGGCCCATGCCGTGGCCGCCAGTTTTGCCTTTGAAGTGTTGTTGGTAGCGATAATCAATGAGCGTGTTGAGGCCATCGACGCATTCGGCAAAAACATGCCCGCCACTGCCACCGTCTCCGCCGTCGGGTCCACCGTGTTGAATGTATTTCTCCCGTCTAAAGGAAATGGAGCCAGCTCCACCCTTGCCTGAGGAAATGTATATTTTTGCTTGATCAAGAAATTTCATGCGGTGTCATGCGTTCAATTAGCGCAAAATTGCAAGTTTTTTGTGGGATTATCCTAAAAGCCTGGTGCTTTTAGTGCTGCTTCGTTGCCTACACGGGCAAAGTTGATGGCTTCACGCCCTACGCGTACCAGTTTGCTCAACTTTGTTGTGCTTGCAAGTATACCGTTCTTTCTGAGCGCCCATTGCTCAGTGAATGTTACTTTCACCGGTTTCTTGCCGGGGCGGGAGAGTTTCTTTTGATATTTGAAACTGGCAACGCGGCCCTTGATTTCGACCTTCACTTTTTTCTGAATTTCTTTGCTGGTTGCTGTGTATTTGCCATCGCCCGTTTTGGTGAATTTCCAGATGCGCTGTTCGTTATCACCTGCGGCATATTGATAGTTCTCAACCAGCGTCAATACTTTGCCGTCCCATGTGCCAGTAGTCGTCATATTAAAGGACCGCGATGCGCCAACGGTTTTTGAAAATATGGTGCCTTTGGCAATGGTTTCTCCAGCAAAAAAACCTTCAAGGGTGAATTTCTTTTGCAAATTTGCAGTTGCTTTGGGTGCAAGACCTTCTTGCGCGGTTGCTGCTTGTGCGACTGCGGGAGCGGAGGCGTTACCTGCGGAAGGGTTCACCTTTGGAACTGGGGTTGTTGCCGCTTGTGCAATTGCTACAGGCAGAAAGACTGCAACTGATAAGAGCGAAAAGAAGCGTCGCACGATGAAAACTCCGGTCATTTAAGGGTCTTTATAAAACTCATAATCAACTTGTTAGCCTAAATATGGCGCACAACCAAATTTCGTGAAATTTCATTCTTAAATGAAGTGGTTACAGCTTATTCGCATCGAGTACGAACTCCAAAAATATCGTTCGCTGTAAGACTGAATGATTGTCATCTGAAATGAAGGATAAAATGGTTTCGCCTGCTTCATTTTCATAGATCGATACTGATTCCATATTGTCGATACGGTGTGGCAGTCCTGCTTCAAACACGACTTTACCAGTGATGGTCGCACCTTTCTTCAATTCATCCGCTTTTATAAGTCGCAGACGCATGCCCGCACCTGTCGCTAAGGTGAAGCGGCGTTCTAGCACCAAAAGGTCGCCGTTTTTTAAAAACTCAGCGCCCGTAATGTCGAATAAACTGTCGCGCTTTAACGTGAAGCGGCCTTCTTTATCGCTGGTTCCTTCTGGGTTGATAATCCACCCATAGGTCGGTTCATGGCGTCTGCCACCGCGCTCAAGAATGGTAACCAGATGGCCTTCCAAGGTTGTGCCGCGTGGGGCATGGGCGAGTGCTTCCATGCCTTTGTTTTGTTGCGATTTTTTCAGGCTGTCTGGTAGTTTTAACACGCGAGGGTCAAGCAGGAGGCCTGTTTTTGTGTAGCCATATTCTGATATTGTGTGCGCGCCTTCAAACGACACGTAAAGCTTGTTATCCAAACGGGCGAGGCCTTCAGCGTCACGGTAATATTTATCGACCGCACCGCGCGGCCCAGCGCCGGAATAAATTTTGATCATTTTGACATTTTTCAAAGCTTTGAAGCTTTGATTGTCATCGCGCGTTATTTTCGCCGTGAGCCAATAACCAGAATCAGAAATTGCAATGAGCCGTCTTCCCTGATTGACGACTTGTATGCCAGAAAGGCCGCCAAAAGCTCGGCTGTTGCCTATCAGTGCTGCGCCACCTTTAAATGTGAGCGGGCCATAGGTTTGTTGGTTTGGTTTGCTTGGCTCGAAAGTCGTAAAAATTTCTGCTTTGACATCGACCGAGAAGGGCTTTTCTTGAGCCTGAACCAATTGGCTCAAAACAATTGAAAATAAAACAGTCGCAAACGTTAAGACAGTTCGCCAGCAACGGGTCATTATTTAACCACCCGACCCTTGGCTAGTTCCGCCATGATACGGGCCGCTTTTAATTTGTCACTTTCTGGGGCGCCCTTTTGCATGCTTTCAACTGTCGGTGGTACAGCCATTGGTCCGCGCATTTGATTGCTTTTTGGCGCAGGGCTGTCCCAATCTGATTTGATGTTCTCATCAAATAGCTCGGCAAGCTTGTCTGTCATTGCACCGGCAAGTTCTTCCGCATCAACAATGGTGAGCGCGCGCTTATAATAGCGGGTCACATCATGGCCGATACCGATTGCGAGCAATTCAACGGGTGAATTATTCTCAATCTCTTCGATCACACCACGCAGGTGTTTTTCGAGATAATTGCCCGCGTTTACTGAAAGCGTTGAATCATCAACCGGCGCACCGTCTGAAATCATCATCAAAATCTTGCGGTTTTCAGGTCGGCCAATCAAACGGTTATGCGCCCACAATAGCGCTTCACCATCGATGTTTTCTTTCAACAAGCCTTCGCGCATCATCAAGCCAAGATTACGTCTTGCACGACGCCAAGGGGCATCGGCTGATTTATAGACGATATGGCGCAAATCATTGAGGCGACCCGGTGTTGTGGGCTTGCCATCTTGCAACCATTTCTCGCGAGACTGTCCGCCTTTCCACGCTTTGGTGGTGAAGCCCAAAATCTCAACTTTAACGCCGCACCGCTCTAGTGTGCGGGCGAGAATGTCGGCGCAAACGGCGGCCACTGTAATCGGTCGGCCCCGCATGGAGCCTGAATTATCAAGCAATAAGGTCACGACAGTATCGCGGAACTCTGTATCGCGCTCTGCTTTAAAGGAAAGCGGCTGCATTGGGTCTGTGACCACGCGCACGAGCCTTGCTGTATCGAGAACGCCTTCTTCAAGATCGAAATCCCAGCCGCGATTTTGTTGAGCGAGAAGGCGGCGTTGGAGGCGGTTTGCAAGCTTTGCAACAACGCCGTGCATTTGATTGAGTTGTTTGTCGAGGAAGCCGCGCAAGCGTTCTAACTCTTCACCGTCGCAAAGTTCTTCTGCACCAACCATTTCATCGAAGTCACCGCTATAGATTTTGTAATCAATGACGGGCGGTTCATTGGCAAAATTATGGTCTGGGCGTGGGGCGTCGCCATCTTCTTCTTCAAAGTCACCGAAGTCTTCGTCAAACATATCATCGGCATATGTTTCGCCCATTTCGGTTTCACCAGTATCCTGTTCCTCACCGGAGGCTTCAGTCATCTCTGGATCGCCTTCATCGTCAGAATCGGCTTGATCCTGACGGCCATCATTTTCTTCGCTGCTGTTGTCGTTCTGATCGGCTGCATCGTCGCCGTCTTCGTTGTCATCCTCAGAGCGATCGTCTTCGCCAATTTGGTCAGACATATCGAGGGATGTCAGAAGATCACGCACGCCATTTGCAAAGCCTTCTTGGTCATCAAGAAGGTCGCCCAATTCATCGAGGGTGGTGCCTGCTTTGCTTTCAATGAAATCGCGCCACATATCGACGACGGCTTCGCCGCTCGCAGGAATTTTCATGCCCCCTAGGCGCTCGCGCATCATAAGAGCGATAGCATCTTCTAACGGTGCATCAGCTTTATCTGTGATGTCTGTATAATTGCCGCGATGGTATTTATCTTCCAGCATGGCATTGAGATTGGGCACCATGCCAGGCATGCGTTGAGCACCAAGTGTTTCCACACGGGCTTGTTCAACAGCATCAAAAATTGCCTGACCCATTTGCCCTTGCGGCGCATTCTTGCGGTGCACGCCGGTATCATGACAAGCACGACGAAGCGCCATGCTGTCGGCAAGGCCACGGGTGGTTGCAATTTCACGCGCCGTCATTTTGCGGGCAGGCTCAGGCAGGCGCGCCGTGTCGCCGCTCATGCTTGGCCGATCGTTAGCAAAAGTTACTTCTAATTCCTCGCCAGATACCGCACGCATACATCCAGACAATGCCTGTTTAAAGACATCGTTTGGTGTCGGGCCTTTTCCAGCATTTTTGCCGGTAGGCTTGCTTGGCGTTTTGGTATCCAATGCCATGACGGGACCGTTTAGCTCATGACCAGATTTGCAACTGATTCAGGAAGTTCTTCACCAAAGGCGCGTTGATAGAATTCCGCAATTTGCGGGCGCTCTAAATCATCACATTTGTTGAGGAAAGTGACGCGGAAAGCAAAGCCAATATCATCAAAGATTTCGGCGTTCTCAGCCCATGTCAAAACAGTTCGCGGGCTCATCACGGTTGAAATGTCACCATTCATGAAGGCGTTACGGCAAAGTTCTGCAACGCGCACCATTTTGGAAACGGTAGAGCGCTCTTCAGCTGTGCCATACTTCGTAGATTTCGCCTGAACGATATCAACTTCATTGTCATGCGGCAGATAATTGAGTGTGGTCACAACAGACCAACGGTCCATCTGGCCTTGGTTCAATTGTTGTGTGCCGTGATAAAGGCCGGATGTATCGCCAAGGCCGATTGTGTTGGCTGTTGCGAAAATGCGGAATGATGGGTGCGGTTCAATCACGCGGCTTTGGTCGAGCAAGGTAAGTTTACCCGCTTTTTCAAGCACACGCTGGATGACGAACATCACATCAGGGCGGCCAGCGTCATATTCATCAAAGACGATTGCAACGTTGTTTTGTAGCGCCCAAGGCAAAATGCCATCACGGAATTCTGTAACCTGTTTGCCGTCTTTTAAGACGATGGCATCTTTACCGATAAGGTCGATCCGGCTGATATGGCTATCAAGATTGACGCGGACCAGCGGCCAGTTAAGGCGGGCGGCGACTTGTTCGATGTGGGTCGATTTACCCGTACCGTGGTAACCTGAAACCATCACACGACGGTTAAAGGCAAAACCAGCTAAGATGGCCAATGTTGTTTGGCGATCAAAAAGGTAATCTGGGTCCAATTCTGGAACATGAGAAGTTGCTTCGCTAAAATCAGGTACTTTCAAATCGCTATCAATGTTGAAAAGATCGCGTACTGAAACTTCGGTGTCTGGCAGGCCAGTTTGTGTAGTTGTCATATCGTTCATAATGCCTCCGTTCCGCGATGGGAATTTCATCTGGAACTGATTGTAGATCTTACCGTCTCAAAATGGGAATGGTTCGGTTGTTTTGCTAGAAAATAACGCAAACAATTCTAAATGCCAGCCTTGGATTACCAACTAATTTTGATTGGCCCTAAAGCATGCCATTCTTACTAGCGCTGATTAATCCGTAAAGCCAGCCGATTTAAGGAAATTATAAGCCTGAATAATCTCGCGCAAACGATCTTCTGATGAGCGATCACCGCCGTTAGCATCTGGGTGGTGAGTTTTGACGAGCTGCTTATATTTAGCCTTGATCTCTTTGCCCGTCGCGTTATCTGGCAAAGCGAGCTTTTCAAGACTTTGTTTTTCAAGACGCTTGAGCTTGCGTTGACGGCGCACTTCGGGAGCTGGCGCCCCTGCTTTTTGCGGTTCGCCACGGTGCAGCCAAGGTTTGCTGCCGGGAATGCCGCCGCTTGCAGTGCGTTGACGGCTGCCCCATGAATTTGAACTTACTTCCCATGTTGGGCGATGACCTGTGGACGATGCTTTTTGATAGGTCGCAATCGTATCATCATCCATGCCTGAGAAATAATTGTAGTTCTTGTTGTATTCACGAACATGGGTGGCGCAATAAAAAACATATTCCCCTTCACGGTCGCGACCACGGGGAGCTTTATGAATGCCCTTGTTCTCACATCCTTCCCATTGGCAAATCTGTTCGTCTGCTTTCGCAGCTTCTTCTGTTTTGCTTGGTTTGACGCGGATGGAATCGAATATGGACGATTTTTCTGGCATTGATTGAACCTAATGTCGCCGGGAGGAGGCGTTGAAATTGTATTCACGGCTAAAGACATGCTTGCCCAAAAGCCGGATGGGGCATAACTATAGCGGAATAAAAGGTGATATATCACCCCTAGAAATGGAATCAATGCGAATAGGGTCTTAATTTATGTCTGTGCGTGACACAATTGAACAAAAACTAGCTAATGCGTTTGCCCCATCAGTGCTTGAAGTAGTGGATGAAAGCCATCTTCATGCTGGACATTCAGGCAATCCGGGCGGGGATGGTGAAACGCATTTTAGGGTAAAAATGACCAGTGGTCACTTTGTTGGAAAAATGCGCGTTGCTCAACACCGCTTGGTCAATGAGGTCTTAGTTGAAGAACTAAAGCACCCTGTTCATGCGCTTGCGTTAGAACTTAAGGCGGAGTGACGCGGCCACTTTGTACTTAGTCGACACTCATGGCGAGCACGCGGCTGATTTCTTTTAGTGATCTGCCTGACTGGTCTGACCATGTGTTGAAAGCTGCTTGAACGGCTTTCATTGCCGATTTGCTGGTTGGGTTTTTATCCACCACGCCTTCCGCAATTAATCGCGCTACCACATCGCGGCTTAGCACGAAGCTATCAACACCAATGAAGCGCAAGAAATATTGCGATGTTGAACCACCGAGGCGTGAGCCACGTTTTTTCAGTGTTTCTAACAGGCCGATATAATCATCACTTGGCCACTGGGCGAAGAAGTTGGCAGCGCTGCCGTGTTCCTTTGCCAGATCGCTGATAAAGGCGGCGTTTTGTTGCACGGTCTTTATCTTCATGCCGTTTCGAACAATGTCTTTGTTGGAGAGCAGTTGCTCCATGTCTTCATCGTTTAAGAACAAGCAGCGGCCAATATCGAAACCTTCAAAAGCTTTTTCAAAGCCATCCCATTTTGCTTCAATCACTTTCCAGGTAAAGCCTGCTTGAAAGACGCATTTTGTCATCATGGCGAGCCAGCGATCATCAGGAATCTTTTTCAGTTGTTCCAGTGAAAGAGGAGGGTCGAGCAATTCTTCAAGCGCGGATGTACCACCTTTTCGTTCTGCTGCGATTTGAAACACTTCGTCAAAATTACGCATTATCCCCAAGGGCCCTTGTTTTTACCAGTGTTTGGAACACTGCTGCGGCGGGCTGAGTGTGGTTTGCTATCATAATCATCCACATAACCCTCTTCGTCGCTATCAAATTCCGCATCAAATTTCATGAGAGCGTCAATCCGGTTTTGTGTGTCGGGGTGGGTGGAGAAGAGGCCGTCCATGTTGCGGCCTGAGAGCGGGTTGATGATGAACATATGGGCTGTGGCGGGGTTTGCCTCAGCGCGTTCATTGGGGATTTGTGCAGCACCATTTGAGATTTTGACCAAAGCTGATGCAAGGCCGCGTGGGTTGGCGCAAATTTCAGCGCCGCGTTTGTCGGCTGCATATTCACGGGTACGGCTGATGGCCATTTGCACAAGGGCAGCGGCCACTGGCGCCAAGAACATAGTGAGCAAAACGCCGACAATGCCCAGCGGATTGTTGCGGTTGTTGCCAAAGAACATGGCGAAATTCGCCAGCATCGAAATGGCGCCAGCAATTGTCGCCGTCACAGTCATAATCAACGTGTCGCGGTTTTGAATGTGCGCAAGCTCGTGCGCCATGACACCTGCCACTTCATCGGTGTCGAGCATTTCAAGCAGACCCGTGGTTGCAGCAACGGCTGCATTTTCTGGGTTGCGGCCTGTGGCAAAAGCGTTGGGCTGTGCTTCGTGGATGATATAAACCGCAGGAATTGGCATATCGGCAGCTTCTGCGAGGTCAGCCACTAGGTTAAAGAATTCTGGGGCGTTTTCTTCATGCACTTCTTCCGCGTTGTGCATTTTCAAGAGCATTTTATCTGAGTTCCAATAGCTGAACACATTCATGCCAATAGCAATCACAAAGGCAATAACCATGCCGCCAGTTCCACCCAGCATGAAGCCTATGCCAACAAACAGTCCTGTCATGGCGGCAAGCAGAATAGTTGTCTTGAAATAATTCACGTTAATTGGTCCTTGTTATTTCCTATAGGGTCGGCTTAGCTTATATATGGGTTCAAATTGTATTTCCTGCAATGGAAACTGACACGATGAATGATGACAATAAATCAGAAAATAAGCCTGACAAAGAGCTAAGCGAGCCTGCAAAGCGTGCTTTGGCTGAGGCTGAAGAGCGCCGCGTGATGCGAGCAAAAGAAGAAGAGGCTGCCCGCCCGAAAGAGATTAATGGCCGCGATGGGCCTGAAGCTACTCGTTTTGGTGACTGGGAAAAGAACGGCATTACCAGCGATTTTTGAGGTTGATAATAGCCTTGCACCTTTTTCCTGCCTCGTGATTTTGTTGGAAGGCTAATTTGATGGCCAGAGAAATAGACCAAGAAGCACTGGTTAAAGACCTTGCCGCGATGGTTCGTATTCCAAGCGTCAATGGGTTCGCAGAAATAGACAGTACCAAGCCCGCTGAAGAAGCGATGGCGGTTCACCTTGAAGCTGAGCTTGCTAAGCTTGGGCTTGAGGTCGAAACCCAATTGGTGAGCAACGGTAGGCGCAATGTTTGGGGTACGCTTAAAGGGAGCGGATCTGGTCCAGCCGTCATGCTGGCTGGTCATCTCGATACGGTGGGCGTTGATGGTTATGACGCACCGTTTGAACCGAAGGTCGAAGATGGTTTGATTTATGGCCGTGGCGCTTGCGATATGAAGGCAAGCTTTGCGACTTATTTTGAGGTGCTGCGCCATATTCAAGCAAGCGGTGAAACCCTATCAGGCGATCTGATTATTGCAGGCGTGGTTGATGAAGAATACGGCATGACAGGCTCGCGCCATTTTGGGGAGCATGGGCCGAAGGTCGATTATGCCATTGTTGGCGAGCCAAGCAATTTGGCGCTGTGCCCTGTTCACAAAGGTCAAATTTGCACGTTCCTTCGAACCTATGGCGTCTCCGTTCATTCAAGCGTGCCAGAAAAGGGCGTTAACGCGATTTTCCATATGACGTCAGTGTTAGTCGCCCTTCAAGAATATGCGGCTGAACTTTTGACGCGGGAGGCTCACCCCTTGTGCGGAACGCCAACATTGAGCGTTGGCGTGATCAGTGGCGGTGAGATGGTGAGTTCTGTGCCGAACTGGTGCGAGATCGAAATTGATCGACGCACTATCCCCGGTGAAACCCACGATGAGGTGATGAAAGAACTTGTGGCCGTTGTGGAAGGTGTTGCGAAAACCATTCCCAATTTTAAGTATGAGTTTTTGGAACCGTCATTAGATGTTGGGCCGCTTGGAACCGAGATGTCCTCGCCTGTTATGATTGCCGCTGAAAAAGCTTATCAAGCAGTGCTTGGCAAGCCCGCCGAAATTCGTTCGTTTTCAGGGTCGACTGATGGGCCAAATTTTAAATGCCCAACCGTGATTTGCGGGGCGGGTTCTTTGGCGCAGTGTCATTCGCTGAATGAGTATGTGTCGATTGACGAGATGCAAGATGCAACGGCGATATATTTGCACATGGTGCGCTCACTTCTTGGCGGCTAAACATCGTTGGTTTTTAATCGGCGTTGGCGTGACAAGCAGGGAGTGTTCCTTTATTTAAGCCTCAACAGCTTTTTTAGGAACGAAGAAAATGACCAGCCACGCTTTGGAAATGGCCTCCAACGATGACACTGATGTCGCCACATTGATGGCTGCTATTGGCAAGCAGGCGAAAGCGTCTGCCCGTATCGTTGCGAAGGCTCCGAGCGCGCAAAAAGACAAAGCGTTGGAAGTGGCCAGTCGCGAACTTTTAAAGGCAACCGATGATATCTTGGCGGCCAACGCACTTGATATGCAGGCGGGTGAGGCGAAGGGTCTTAGCGCTGCTATGCTTGACCGCTTAAAACTCACGCCTGATCGTATTGCTGCCATTGCTAAAGGCTTAGATGATATTCGCGGCCTGAACGACCCTGTGGGCGAAGCGATTTCAGAATGGGACCGTCCGAACGGTTTGGAAATTAGCCGTGTTAGAACGCCGCTTGGTGTGATTGGCGTTATCTTTGAAAGCCGCCCTAATGTAACGGCAGATGCAGGTGCTTTGTGTTTGAAGGCGGGCAATGCGGTGATCTTGCGCGGTGGCTCAGATAGCTATCATTCTGCCCGCGCTATTCATGCTTGTTTGGTGGAAGGCTTGAAGGCTGCCGAGCTTCCAGAGCATGCGATCCAGAATATTCCCACCACAGACCGCGCTGCCGTTGGCGCAATGTTAACTGGACTGGACGGCTGTGTTGATGTGATTGTGCCGCGCGGTGGCAAGAGCTTGGTAGGGCGTGTTCAAAGCGAAGCGCGCGTGCCGGTTTTTGCCCACCTCGAAGGGCTTTGTCATATCTATGTTGATCAAAGTGCTGCCTTGGATATGAGCGTTGAGATTGTTGCCAACGCTAAAATGCGACGCACGGGTATTTGTGGTTCTGTTGAAACGCTTCTTGTCGATCGCGCTGTTGCTGATACTCATCTTCCATCGATTGCAGCGAGCCTTCGCGAACGCGGATGCGAATTGCGCGGTGATGAAGCGGCCCGTGCTTTGATTGAAGGGATGATCCCAGCGACAGAGGAAGATTGGCGCACAGAATATTTGGATGCCATTTTATCTGTTCGTATCGTGGATGGGCTTGATGCCGCGCTTGATCATATTTCCGACTATTCATCGAGCCATACCGAAGCTGTGATTTGTGAAGATGCAGACGTTGCTGAGCGCTTTTTCAATGAAGTTGATTCAGCAATTTTGCTCCACAATGCCTCAACCCAATTTGCTGATGGTGGCGAGTTTGGTATGGGTGCTGAGATTGGTATTGCGACAGGTAAAATGCATGCGCGTGGTCCCGTTGGTGTTGAGCAATTGACCAGCTTCAATTATCGCGTGCGCGGCAAAGGACAAACGCGCACGTAGGCTTGCGCGGTATAATATGGTTCGCCCTTTTCACCCAGATGATTTGAAAATTCCGCATGTAGAAAATGGCATGTCGGTGGGTCTGTTTGGCGGATCGTTCAACCCGCCGCACGAAGGTCATGTGCATGTTGTTGAGACGGCCATGAAGCGTTTGCAGCTTGACCGTGTTTGGTGGATGGTTTCACCCGGTAATCCGCTTAAAGATAATGATGACCTTCCATCGTTGCCAGAACGCATTGAAGCTTCGCGTTCTTTGATCAATCATCCGCGCGTTGAAGTCTCTGGTTTGGAAGTGAGCCTCTCGGTCACCTATTCAGCCGATCTTGTCCGCGAGTTGGTGAGCCGCTTTCCGACCGTTCGATTTGTCTGGTTGATGGGGGCAGACAACCTCACCAACTTTCATCACTGGGAGCGCTGGGAAGAGATTGTTGATAACGTGCCAATTGCGGTGATTGATCGCCCAGGTGACACGCTTGCATCCCGCGCGTCAATGGTTGCGCGTAAATTCGCACAGACGCGATTGGATGAGCAAGATGCGGCGCTTTTGAAAAACTTTAGGGCACCGGCATGGACATTCATCCACGCACCACGCTCGCCATTGTCTTCCACACAATTACGTCGTGCGCGCTTAAATCCTGCTTGACCGTGTTGGGCTGAATTTTGTAAGTATCCGTTATTATGGAAAATACCGACGCAATCTTGTCCTTACTGCCTGCTCGTTTGAAAGAGGCTAGACGTGCCAAAGGGTTGTCCCTTGATGCGGTGGCTAAATTGTCTGGTGTATCGCGCAGCATGGTCAGCCAGATTGAGCGCGGGGAATCGTCGCCCACCATTTCTACTTTGTGGAATTTGACCAAGGCTCTTCAGGTTGATTTTTCGGGCCTCTTAGAAGGTGACCTTGCAAACAGTATTGAAGTTTTGCGTAATGGCGCGGTGCCGACCATAGAAAACCATGGGGCGGGGTGCACAATTCGTATTCTGTCACCTCCTGAAGAGGCCGGTCAGCACGAGGTTTACGATCTTCGCTTCACCCAAAACGGTCTACTTGATAGCCAACCTCATGCTCAGGGCACACGGGAGCATTTAACCGTGGTTGAAGGGAATTTGACGGTGATGAGTGGTGACGTGGTTGATCATTTGTTAGAGGGTGATACAGCCCGTTATCCAGCCGATGTCCCTCATAAAATTAGCGCAAATGGACCAGCCCGTGCATTTTTAGTGGTGAGTGGAAAATAACTAATATCCATTATAGTGGATATTTTTCTGTTTTTATATAATTCTACTATTGCGGATTTTTATCCGTTATGCAATCTTCTTTGAAAAGGAGATTGCCATGACCCATGCATTCTTATCCCACATGGATGATACGCTCGCTCAAATTGAAGCAGAGCAGCTAACAAAGCGCGAGCGCCTCATTACGTCGCCACAAGGCGGCAAAATTACGGCGAACGGTAAGCCCGTCATCAATTTATGTGCGAATAATTATCTTGGGCTAGCCAATCATCCAGACCTTATAACGGCTGCCAAAACCGCGATGGATAGCAATGGGTTTGGCATGGCGTCTGTGCGGTTTATTTGTGGCACGCAAGATTTGCACCGCGATCTTGAAAAGCGACTTGCTCAGTTTTTGGGAAAAGACGATTCAATCTTATTCGCCGCCTGCTTTGATGCAAATGGTGGTTTGTTTGAACCGCTGCTTGGGCCTGAAGATGCGATAATTTCGGATGCCTTAAATCACGCCTCCATTATTGATGGTATCCGTCTTTGTAAGGCGAAACGCTATCGCTATGCCAATTCCGATATGTCGGATTTAGAAGAAAAATTGAAGACTGCAAAAGCCGATGGTGCGCGTTTCATTATGATCGCAACCGATGGCGTTTTCAGCATGGATGGCTATCTTGCGAACCTGCCTGAAATCACAAAACTCGCTGAAAAATATGATGCCCTCGTTATGGTTGATGATTGTCATGCGACAGGGTTCATGGGGCCAAAGGGGCAGGGTACGCCTCAGCACTTTGGTGTCGATGTTGATATTTTGACGGGAACACTTGGCAAGGCGCTCGGCGGTTCAATCGGTGGGTATATTGCTGGCCCGCAATCTGTCATTGATCTTCTAAGACAGCGAGCACGGCCTTATCTGTTTTCAAATTCACTACCGCCCGCCATCGTTGCGGCTGGTATTGAAGCCATCCGCTTGGTTGAGGAGGGTGATGCGTTGCGTGCTCAGCTTTTTGATAATGCCGCTTACTGGCGAGCGGGTCTTGAGGGTTTAGGTTTTGAGCTTTTAGCGGGCGAACATCCCATCATCCCCGTCATGCTCGGTGAAGCTCATTTGGCGCAAGATATGGCAGCTCGACTTTTTGACGAAGGCGTTTATGTCAGTGGTTTCTTTTTCCCTGTCGTCCCACGCGGACAAGCCCGCATCCGAACTCAGATGAATGCAGCCCTTACTAAAGATGATTTGGATCGTGCGTTATCCGCTTTTGAAATCGCAGGTAAAGCGGTGGGAGTTTTGGCATGACCAATGAGATGAAAGCGCTTGCTAAACTCCACGCCCGTGAAGGGCTTTGGATGCAAACTGCGCCTGTTCCTGAAATCGGGCCAGATGATGTGCTGATCCGCATCAACAAGACAGGCATTTGTGGCACCGATATTCATATCTGGAACTGGGATGATTGGGCGCAAAAAACTGTACCCGTGCCGCTGATTACAGGTCATGAATTTGCGGGTGAAATTGTCGAGCTTGGGCGCAATGTTGAAGGCTTGGTACTTGGGCAACGGTGCAGTGGTGAAGGTCATCTGATCGGCACGCAATCCCGCCAAAGCCGCGCCGGTAAATTCCACCTTGATCCCGAAACGCGCGGTATTGGTGTGAATGAACAAGGTGCTTTTGCAGAATATCTATGCCTGCCCGCTTTTAACGTGGTGCCTTTGCCTGATGAAATTAGCGACGACATCGGTGCCATTCTCGATCCCTTGGGCAATGCTGTTCATACAGCCCTATCGTTTGATCTGGTGGGTGAGGATGTGTTGATTACAGGTGCTGGACCCATCGGCATTATGGCGGCAGCAGTCGCGAGACATGCAGGTGCGCGCAACGTGGTGATCACTGATCTCAATCAAGACCGTCTCGACCTTGCAACAAAGGTTGCTGATGTGACGCCTTGTAATGTGAAAAAAGACGACCTTAACGACATCCAAGCGCAATTGAACATTATGCAAGGCTTTGATGTTGGGCTTGAGATGTCAGGCAATCAGGTAGCCCTTGATCAAATGGTTGAATCGATGGTGATGGGCGGACGCATTGCAATGCTCGGTATTCCACCGGGAAAAAGCCCCGTCGATTGGAGCCGGATTGTGTTTAAGGCGATTACGCTAAAAGGCATTTATGGCCGCGAAATTTTTGAAACTTGGTACAAAATGATTGCCATGCTTCAAAACGGATTAGACGTGTCCAAAGTCATCACTCACCGCTTTAGTGTTGATGACTTTGAGCAAGGTTTTGCCGCCATGAAATCTGGCCAATCAGGAAAAGTCGTGCTGAATTGGCGCTAATCCAACTTAACCGCGCAGGTTTGCTCGCCGACATCATTGCAAGGGCGGAATTGAACGATTTCGCTTTTGGTGTCATCCCCCCACGTTACTTGAACAGCCGTTGTTGCAACGGTGCCAGGCGCGAAGGTCACATAAAGAAATTTATTAGCATCCGGCGTTGACGGAATGGCGAACGGATTATCTGGATTGCAAGGCAGCAGTGCCAAGCGATTGTCAAGCGCTGTGGAATTAAAAGACACGCGCACTTCTTTAATGTGGCAGCGCAAGGTTTGAAGCTGGGTTAAATAGACATGCTGTTTGCCGTTATAATTTCTGAACGCAACCCAACCATTGTTGATGCTGGCATTGAGCATTTGCTTGTAAGTATCGAGCGGCAGAAGCTTGTTTGCTTGAGCAAAGTTTGATGCGGCGAATAAAGTGGCAGCGCTCAGCGTAAATGTCGTCAATATGCGACGTGTTTGCTTGTTTGAAAATAACATATGGAAACCTCTTTCAATATTATTCCCCTAGTTTGGATATGGTTTTGCTAGGTTTCAAGGGCTAAAATCTGACGCTCCAGCTCGCAACCATGTCGCAAACAATCGACCGTTAGCAGTTAAAGCGCGGCATGCTTACTCAAATGTTTGTAGTGGGAGCTTGCCTGATGACGATCCATTCAAAGCCGACAACACCATCACCATCCCTTGAAGCCGTTATGCGCCCTGTTGAAACCGCGCGTGGGCTTCCGAATGAACATTATATTGATGACGCCGTTTTCGCGGAAGAGAGCAAAGCCGTTTTATTGAACAACTGGTCTGGCATTGGCTTTGGCAAAGATGTGCCCAATGCAGGTGATGTTAAACCGATCGACTTTCTTGGACAGCCCCTTTTATTAGCCCGCGACCAAGACGGGAGCGTGCGGGTTTTTCAAAATGTTTGCCGTCATCGCGGGATGATTTTGGTGGAAGACGCTAAGAACATCACGGGAGCGATCCGTTGCCCTTATCACTCGTGGTGCTATTCGCTGGCTGGCGAGTTAAAAGCCACACCTCACGTTGGTGGACCGGGCAATAATGCCCATGATGAAATTAGACGCGATGATCTCGGCCTTTTGGAAGTGCGCTCTTATATTTGGCGCGATGTGGTCTTTGTGAATATCTCAGGCGATGCGCCAGAGTTTGAAGAATACGCCAGTGACGTGATGCAGCGCTGGAAAGAGTTCGACCAACCAATTTATCATGGCGGGGCGTCGAGTTCTTTTAAACTGGATGTTAAAACCAACTGGAAACTCGCGGTTGAAAACTACTGCGAGAGTTATCACCTGCCGTGGATCCATCCAGGGTTGAATTCTTATTCTCGTTTGGAAGATCATTATAATATTGAGGAGCCGGGGGCGTATTCAGGGCAGGGCACGCTTGTTTATCAGCAGCTTAAATTGGATGGTTCTGAGACCTTCCCAGATTTTGAAAATCTCTCAGAAAAATGGGATACGAGTGCCGAATATATTTCGTTTTTCCCTAACGTTTTATTCGGCGTTCACCGCGACCATGCTTATGCGATTGTGCTTGAGCCAAAGGCGATTGATCAAACCGTGGAGCATATTGAGCTTTATTACAGCCAACCTCTGGATGAGAGTTATTTGCCTTTGCTTGAAAAGAATGCAGCTTTTTGGAAAGAAGTTTTTGTCGAAGATGTATTCGTGGTTGAGGGTATGCAAAAAGGACGGCGCGGTGGATTGTTTGATGGTGGGAAATTTTCACCAGTGATGGATACTCCAACCCATATATTCCACCATTGGATCGCAAGCCACGTCAATGATTTGCGCGCGCAAAAAGCTGAGCAAGAATGATGGGTGAGGCAGCAGGCAAAAACTGGCTTGATGGTGCGTTGATCGACGCCCATAGCCGCGATGATAAAGAGGCATTGATTGCGCTTTATGAGCAAGCAGGATTTGCTCATGAGAAAACAGGCGATGAAATGGGGGCCTGCTTCTATTTCACCCATGCCTATGTTTTCGCACTGGAGCAGGGCGCGCCACAAGCTGAGCAACTCAAAGCACGGCTTGTGAATTATGGTCGGGATCGGTAGCGATATCACCGATAAAAGCAGTGAAGTCAGCTAGTTTTAGCAAAACGGATATTTGCTAAAATAGTCTTGACCCCAACATCGATGATATATTAAATGAACAAACGTTCATTTAATTGGTATCAAGAATATGGCACGAACTGCTGGTTCATCCGGTGAAAAAACCAACAAAGCAATCACAACGGCTGCGCTAGCGCTTTTTGCTGAGCGCGGTTATGCGGCTGTATCCATGCGTTCGATTGCGCAAGAAGTTGGTATTCAAGTGGGCGCTCTCTACAACCACTTCGCAACTAAGCAAGAGGTGCTTGCGCGGATCATGCTGGACCATATGCAAGAATTGCTGGCCGCATGGGATGATGCTTGTGCGGGCGTCAATTCGCCTATTGAGAAAATTGAGGCCTTTGTCCGATTCCACGTTCGTTATCATATGACACGGCACAATGGTGTTTTCACATCATTCATGGAACTTAGAAGCCTTGAGCCGGAGAATTTCAATAAGGTTGAAGCGCTACGGAAGCGGTATGAATATGATATCCGCGATACTCTTAAGCAGGGTCGGGATCAGGGTGATTTCCTTATCACTGACCCACATGTAAGCGCGATGGCGTTGATTGCTATGCTGACGGGTGTGACGGCTTGGTATAAACCGGCTGGTCGTTTGGATGTAAATGAAATCGAAGAAATTTATCTCGCCTTAGCAATGCGCTCTATTTGCTGCGAGCAAGAAACCCCTGTTTTAACTGAGAAGGCGAGCTGATGTTTAACGCTGGTATGAATTTTGGTCTTGGCGAAGAAATCGATGCGCTGCGCGATATGGTGCAAAAATTTGCAGCAGATGAGATTGCACCGCGCGCGCAAGAAATTGACGAGACCAACGAATTTCCAAGCGACCTTTGGGAGAAGTTTGGCGCCCTTGGTTTGCTCGGCATCACGGTGCCTGAAGAAGATGGCGGTGTGGGCATGGGGTATCTTGCTCATGCAGTGGCGATTGAAGAAATCAGCCGCGCATCTGCTTCCGTTGGTCTTTCTTATGGCGCCCATTCCAACCTTTGTGTGAACCAATTGACCCGCTGGGGCACTTCGGAACAAAAGGCCAAATATTTGCCGAAGCTAATTTCGGGCGAGCATGTTGGCTCACTTGCCATGTCTGAGCCAGGGGCAGGTTCCGATGTGGTTTCGATGCGCTTGAAGGCTGAAAAGCGAAACGACAAATATGTCCTTTCTGGCAACAAAATGTGGATCACAAATGGTCCTGATGCCTCAACCCTCATCGTCTACGCCAAGACAGATATGGATGCGAAATCAAAGGGCATCACGGCCTTCTTGATTGAGAAAGATATGGCTGGTTTCTCGACCGCGCAAAAACTCGACAAGCTTGGTATGCGCGGTTCCAATACTTGTGAGCTAGTGTTTGAAAATTGCGAAGTGCCTTATGAAAATGTCTTGGGCCAAGAAGGTCAGGGCGCTGAGATTTTAATGTCCGGTCTTGATTATGAGCGCGTAGTTTTGGCCGCTGGTCCGCTTGGCATTATGGCAGCAGCGATGGATATTGTTGTGCCTTATGTGCATGAGCGCAAGCAGTTTGACCGTCCAATCGGCACCTTCCAACTAATGCAGGGCAAACTTGCAGATATGTACACCACTATGAATGCGTGCCGTGCTTATGTTTATGCAGTGGCGGCAGCGTGTGACCGTGGCGAGACGACCCGCAAAGATTCCGCTGGCTGTATTTTATATGCGGCTGAAAAAGCAACGCAGGTAGCGCTGGAATCGATACAAGCTCTCGGTGGCAACGGTTACATCAATGACTACGCCACGGGCCGCCTTCTTCGGGATGCGAAGCTTTATGAGATTGGTGCAGGCACAAGCGAAATTCGCCGCATGTTGATTGGCCGTGAAATGTTTGAGGAAACCAAGTGAAACTAACCTCATCTCTCAACCCGCGCTCAGAAGATTTTCAAACCAATAAAGCGCAGATGGAAAGCCTTATCCAAGGCTGTGCTGATTTGTCCGAGCGCATTCAAGAAGGCGGTGGCGAGAAATCGCGCGAACGGCATTTGTCGAGAGGCAAGCTCTTGCCCCGTGATCGTGTGGCTCAACTTTGCGATCCAAATACGCCGTTTTTAGAAGTCGGCCAATTTGCGGCTAACGGCATGTATGACGACCAAGTGCCTGCCGCTGGTGTGGTTGCGGGTGTTGGCAAGGTTTGCGGCGTTGATTGCATGATCGTTGCTAATGATGCGACGGTGAAGGGTGGGACTTATTTCCCCCTCACGGTAAAGAAGCACCTTCGTGCGCAAGAGATCGCCAGCGCCAATAACCTGCCTTGCGTCTATCTCGTTGATAGCGGCGGGGCGAACCTTCCAAATCAAGATGAAGTCTTCCCAGACCGCGATCATTTTGGCCGCATCTTTTTCAATCAAGCGAATATGTCGGCCCAAGGTATTCCGCAAATCGCGGTGGTGATGGGCTCTTGTACGGCGGGTGGCGCTTATGTGCCTGCAATGTCTGATGAAGCGATTATTGTTAAAGAGCAAGGCACGATCTTTTTGGCAGGCCCGCCCTTGGTCAAGGCCGCGACAGGTGAGGTGATTTCTGCCGAAGAATTGGGTGGCGGTGATGTGCATACGCGCCTTTCTGGTGTTGCAGATCATTTGGCAGAAGATGACGCTCATGCCCTCCATTTAGCTCGTCAAGCCGTTGCTAATTTGAACTGGTCGACTGAGAACAAAATTCAATTGATAGACCCTGAATTACCAGCACTCGATCCAGAAGAATTGCTGGGTCTCATCCCCGTTGATAGCCGCAAGCCTTTCGACATTAAAGAAGTGATTGCCCGCGTGGTGGATGGTTCGCGCTTTGATGAATTTAAAGCGCGGTTTGGTGAAACGCTGGTGACAGGCTTTGCTCATATTGACGGCATTCCCGTTGGTATTCTCGCCAATAACGGCGTGTTGTTTGCAGAGAGCGCCGTTAAAGGTGCGCACTTCATTGAGCTTTGTTGTCAACGCAAAATTCCGCTTGTGTTCTTGCAAAATATCACAGGCTTCATGGTCGGCCGTGCAGCAGAAAGCGGCGGCATTGCCCGTCACGGTGCGAAGATGGTGACAGCTGTTTCTAACGCGCAAGTGCCGAAGATTACGATGATTGTCGGCGGTTCGTATGGCGCGGGCAATTACGGCATGGCAGGTCGTGCTTATGATCCGCGTTTCTTGTGGATGTGGCCAAACTCAAAAATCTCCGTCATGGGCGGTGAACAGGCTGCAGGTGTACTGGCTGATGTGCGCCGCGCAGGCATTGAGCGTAAGGGCGGTGAATGGTCTGTTGAAGACGAGAGCGCATTCAAGCAACCGATGATCGATCAGTTCAACGAACAATCCGCAGCGCTCTATTCCTCCGCCCGCCTTTGGGATGACGGCATCATCGACCCACGCAAAACACGTGATGTTTTAGCGCTGAGTTTACGGGTAAGCCTGAATAAAGAAATCGGGGAGACACGCTTTGGCGTGTTTAGAATGTAGAGCCCATGTTCAATAAAATACTCATTGCAAACCGTGGTGAAATTGCTTGTCGTGTCATCGACACCTGCCGCGAGTTGAACGTTAAAACGGTCGCCGTTTTCTCTGATGCAGATAGAGCCTCGCGCCATGTTTCGATGGCTGATGAAGCGGTGCATATTGGTGCCTCTTCGGTGGCTGAAAGTTATCTTGTTGCAAGCCGTATTATTGAAGCGGCGAAGGTGGCAGGCGCGGAGGCTATCCACCCTGGTTTTGGGTTCCTCTCAGAAAACCCTGACTTTGTTGAAGCGGTTGAGGCGGCTGGTCTCACTTTCATTGGACCGTCGGCTCAATCCATTCGTGCGATGGGCTTAAAGGATGCGGCGAAAGTCTTGATGGAAGGGGCCAATGTACCCGTTGTGCCGGGTTATCATGGCGATAACCAAGACGTGGGCTTCCTCGCTAATGAAGCAGAAAAAATTGGCTATCCCGTCCTCATCAAAGCTCGTGCTGGCGGTGGTGGTAAGGGTATGCGGCTTGTTGAGCGCGCTGAAGATTTTGCTGAAGCCTTAGAAAGTGCCGCGCGGGAGGGCCTTGCAAGTTTCGGCGATGGCATGGTGTTGGTTGAAAAATACATCAACGCGCCGCGCCATATTGAGGTGCAGGTATTTGGTGATAGTCACGGCGATGTCGTCCATCTTTATGAGCGTGATTGTTCGCTGCAGCGCCGCCATCAAAAAGTAATTGAAGAAGCCCCAGCCCCTGGCATGACAGACGAGATGCGTGCGGCCATGACCGAGGCTGCTGTAACCGCTGCCAAGGCGATTGATTATGAGGGTGCTGGCACGATTGAGTTTATCGTTGATGGCGCAAAAATGTCAGCGGATGGGTTCTGGTTCATGGAGATGAACACCCGCCTTCAAGTGGAGCATCCTGTGACAGAAGAGGTTACAGGCTTCGATCTGGTTGAATGGCAATTGCGTGTGGCATCTGGTGAACCTTTGCCTGTGAAGCAAGAGCACATCACATTGATGGACCATTCATTTGAAGCGCGGCTTTATGCTGAAGATCCGGCGAATGACTTCTTGCCAGAAACGGGAACACTCACCCATCTTCAATTCCCTGAGAATGCACGTGTTGAAACAGGTGTGCGCGAAGGTGATACGATTACAGCACATTATGACCCGATGATCGCAAAGATTATCACGCATGGCGAAACCCGCGATGAAGCTTTGAAAAACCTTCTTAGCGCGTTGCAAGAAACGCAGGTGATGGGCTGTGTCACCAATGTTGATTTTCTGGCGCAATTGGCAGCGCACGAAGGTTTCGTTCGTGGTGACGTTGATACGGGTTTGATTGCCCGTGATCTTGAGGCGTTGACCAAAGCAGTCGCGCCAACTGTGCTGCATGATGCTATCGCCTGCCTTTGCGTTTTTGGCGCGCTTGAAAGTGAGAACGGGTTGGGCGCTTGGCAGTTATGGGGTGCGCCGTCGCGGCTTGTTGATGTGAACCGCATGGGCGAAACAATCGCGGCGCGTGTCAGTCAACTTAAAGAAGATTGCTTTCAAATTTTATCTGATGACCGTGTTGTCGATATGGAACGAATGGATGACACAGAGGATGGCCGCTTTCGCTTTATGAGCGATGGGCGACAATTTGCAGCTGACATCATCATTGATGAGCAAAGCGCACGCATTGTCATTGATGGCGAAAGTGTCGATTACATCCTTGAGACGTCTTATGATGGTGGCAATGACAATGCTTTTGCCTCCAACCAAATCGTCGCTCCAATGCCCGGTGTTATCACTGCGTGCAATGTGTCGATTGGTGATGCGGTGAAAAGCGGTGACACGCTGCTCGTGATGGAAGCCATGAAAATGGAACACGCACTTGAAGCAACTATTGATGGTGTTGTTGAAAGTGCGGATGCTGCTATTGGCGAGCAGGTTGAAAAAGGTGCTATCTTGATCGTTTTGAGTGAGGGCGAATGACGAATTTCGTCTCTATCTTTGAAGTCGGCCCACGCGATGGCCTGCAAAATGAAAAGACGTTTGTTTCGACACATGACAAAGTCGCGCTCGTTGACCGTCTGTCTGAGGCAGGATTTCAAAAGATTGAAGTGGCAAGTTTTGTGTCCCCTAAATGGGTTCCGCAAATGGCCGATGGTGCTGACGTGATGGCGGGCATCAAACGGTCGCCGTCGGTGACTTATGCAGCGTTGACGCCAAACTTAAAAGGGTATGAAAACGCTCGCGCTGCTAAGGCAGATGAAGTGGCGATTTTTGGCTCGGCGTCTGAGGGCTTTAGCCAGAAGAATATCAATTGCTCTATTGCTGAAAGCTTAGAACGTTTCAAACCATTGATGGAATTAGCTCTGGAAGACGGTGTGCCTGTGCGTGGTTATGTCTCTTGTGTTGTGGAATGCCCTTATGACGGCATGACCAAACCAGAGGCCGTGGCTGATGTGGCAAAGGCGCTGTTTGAGATGGGGTGTTATGAGATTTCACTCGGGGATACGATTGGTAAAGCGCACCCATCCGAAATTGCCGCAATGCTTGATGCGGTGTGCGAATTTGTACCTACAGAAAAACTCGCAGGCCATTATCACGATACGGCCAATCGGGCGCTTGCCAATATAGAGGTGAGCCTTGAAAAGGGTCTTCGAACTTTTGATAGTGCCATTGGTGGTTTGGGCGGTTGTCCTTATGCGCCCGGTGCGAAGGGTAATGTGGAAACGCTTGAAGTTTTTGATCGTTTGACAGAGCTTGGTTTTGAAACGGGGATTGACCGTGATCAATTGATTAAAGCGGGCGCGTTGCTCACCGATATTATGGGAAAGCTCAACCATGACTGATTTTGAAATGATCCGGTTGGATGAAGCGGATAATGGCATTGCGACACTCACCTTAGCGCGGCCTGACAAACATAATGCACTGAACGCACAGATGATTGCGGAACTGACGCAAGCAGCTCACGGGATTGCTGAAAGCGAAACAATTCGCGCGGTGATTTTGACAGGTGAGGGCAAAAGCTTCTGTGCTGGTGGTGATCTGAATTGGATGCGCGAGCAGGCAGAAAAACCAGCGGATGAAAAAGTAACAGAAGGCATGAAGCTTGCCACCATGCTGCGTGCGCTTGATGATTTGCCAAAGCCGTTGATTGCCAAAGTTCAAGGCAATGCTTTTGGTGGCGGTGTCGGCATGATGTGTGTTTCTGACATTGTGATTGCAGCAGATCACATAAAATGGGGTTTGACGGAAACCCGACTTGGCCTTATCCCCGCAACCATTGGACCATATGTTGTGCAGCGTTTGGGTGAAGGTAATGCGCGGCGTTGTTTTATGAATTCCAAGATATTAGGTAGCGAGGCAGGCGAGAAACTTGGCTTGATTTCCGATGTGGTGGAAGCCAACGTGCTGGATGCTGCGGCCTTGTCGGAAGCGAACGCGTTTTTAAGTTGTGCGCCCGGTGCTGTGGCATCAAGCAAAGACCTCGCCAAACATTTGGCCCGTAGCACAGATGACCCGATGAAATATACCGCTGACAGACTTGCTGAGCGCTGGGCCAATGAAGAGTGCGCGGACGGTATTCAGGCCTTCTTCAACAAATCAAAAGCACCTTGGGTCACCGAGTAATCGGTGACAATTCCCCTTTGGTTGAGGGTTTTGCCTTGGGATGTTAACCTGTGTAACATTCGTTCAAAGGGATAGGTTGAGATAGGTTTGAAAGCTCATTTTCTTGCAAGAATGGTACCTTTATTTGTGACCGCGTTCTTGGTCGCAAGCTTTTGGTTGCCTGCCCGCGCTGATGAGAAACCCTTGCTTGTCTTTGCTGCAATCAGCATGAAAGCAGCTTTGGAACCAATTATTGCTGACTATGAGAAAGAAACTGGCCGCAAAGTAACGCTCTCAGCCGCTGGCAGTTCAACGCTCGCCCGCCAAATTGCGGCAGGGGCGCCTGTTGATGTGTTTATTTCGGCAGATGTTGATTGGACAATGTGGCTCAAAACTCAAAACCTAATCGACGCAGAAAGCAGCCGTATTGTTGCTCGAAATCGATTGGCACTGGTTGTTCCCAAAGATGCTCCTGTTAAAGATGGTCAAAAGGTGGTTGGGATTTTAAAAACATGGCTGGCTGAAAAAGATAGCCGCCTTGCCGTTGCTGACCCTGATCATATTCCAGCGGGTCGTTATGCGAGAACGGCTTTGAAGAAACTTGAAAATGGAATTGGGCCTTATAAAGAGGTTGAAAAACGAATGGCAATCACAGGCAATGTTCGCCTTGCTTCAGTGCTTGTTGGGCGTGCAGAAGTGCCGCTTGGCATCGTCTATCGCTCGGAAGCTGTCAATGATCCTGACATTAAGCTTGTTGGCCTTTTTCCCAATAACAGCCATCCAGATATTGTATACCCCGCGGTAAAGTTGCTAAACGGTCGCAGTGATGCTGCCACATTTCTAGATTATCTGGGAAGTTCATCAGCAAAGATGCATTTTGTAAAAGCGGGATTGTTTGTCCCGAAGTAAGGGACTGTCTTGGACGCCATCCTCTCCTATCTCGCCTTATCCGATGTCGAAATTTCGGCGATTTTGTTATCGTTGAAAGTGGCAGGCGTTGCTGTTCTTATTGCTTTGCCCTTGGCATTGTTGGTGGCGTTTTTGCTCGCGCGTTATAAATTTCCTGGGCATACCGCTTTAAATGTTTTGGTATTATTGCCCTTGGTGGTGCCGCCCGTTGTGACGGGTTATATGCTTTTGGTCGCTTTCGGACGGCAAGGATTTATTGGCAAATTCTTGTTTGAAACCTTCGGTTTTTCGTTCGCCTTCCAATGGACAGGTGCTGCGCTGGCTGCTGGTGTTATGGCGTTTCCTCTTATGGTGCGCCCGATCCGGCAAGCTATTGAAGCGGTGAATCGGGATTGGGAAGTGACGGCACGCACCTTGGGAGCTGGCAGGTTGACTGTGTTTTTTACCATTATTTTTCCGCTCGCTCTTCCCGGTCTAATAGGCGCATTGATATTGGGTTTTGCAAAAGCGCTTGGAGAATTTGGGGCGACGATTACTTTTGTCTCTAATATCCCCGAGGAAACGCGAACGTTGCCGCTTGCCATTTATTCCCTGTTGCAATCCCCCAGTGATGAAGCGGGCCTTTGGCGGCTCACCATTTTCAGCATCATCTTGGCGATTGGTGCGGTTGTTTTGTCTGAAGTAATGGCGCAACGCCTGAAACGACTTTCGGGAGAGAGCGATGCTTGACGTTGATATTGCAGGCCAACGCGGTGATTTTAATTATGCGCTTTCCTTTAAAAGTGATGCCAATGTAACGGCTTTATTTGGCGTTTCGGGTGCTGGAAAATCGACATTGATTGATGCCATATCAGGTCATGTGCAGCCCGAAAACGGACGCATAACAGTTGGTGAGAGCGTGTTCTTTGACACGGTCAATCGTAAAAATATCAATGTTCGAAAACGCCGTGTTGGTCACATTTTCCAAGACCCGCGTTTGTTCCCGCATATGAATGTGAAACGCAACCTTACCTATGCGCGTTGGGCTGGGTGGCGAAACAAGAAGGCGGCAAGCTTTGATGATATTGTCGAGATGTTGGGCTTGGGCGATCTGCTAGAGCGAATGCCGGTGAACCTTTCAGGCGGTGAGCGTCAACGGGTGGCGATTGGTCGCGCGCTTCTTTCTGACCCGCGTTTGTTATTGATGGATGAGCCGCTGACAGGTTTGGATCATTGGCGCAAAATGGAAATCATGCCCTATTTTGAACGGATCGCGAATGAAGGCGGTGTGCCGATTGTTTACGTGAGCCACGATCTTGATGAAGTGGTACAGCTTGCTGACCACATGGTGCTTATGGATGAAGGTCGCGTAAAACATCATGGCGCTCTGGCCGATGTTTTGCCGAAAGTTCACGGTCAGTTCGATCAAGGCAAACACGCGCCAAGTGCATTGATTGATGCCCAGTTTGAAACAGTTGATCCGACTTGGGATATGACGTGGTTAAAGATCGGTCGGCAAAATTTTGCCTTACCTGAAAAACTGAAACCACGCGATGAACCGTATCGTGTGCGGATTGATGCAAGTGATGTTGCTATTGCGTTGAAAGAACCTCGTGGGACGAGCTTCCAGAATGTGCTGCATGGTCGTGTCTTGGCGATTGAAAAAATGAGCGCTGCTTTTTCTGACGTGACCCTCAGTATTGATGGTCAGCCAATCATTGCACGGGTGACAAACAAAGCTCACAATGAGCTTTCGCTTAGCGTGGATTTGCCTGTCTTCGTGATGATCAAATCTGTCGCTGTCGAAGGCGCGCGCTAGGTTTCTGTATTTTGATCGACTGCTGTGCGTCTGTGCAATTTACTTGTTCAAGAACTCAGAAATCCGTACCAAGGCTCGCTCGATATTCTCTGTTGAGTTTGCATAAGACACGCGAATATAACCTTCGCCGTGGATGCCGAAATCAGGTCCGCCGATTAAAGCAGTGCCTGTTTCTTCCAGCAAGGCAGAGGCAAGCTCTTTGGCTTTCCAACCTGTCGCTTTGATGTTGGGGAAAGCGTAGAATGCCCCCTTTGGCGTGACGCAGCTGACATTTTCTATGGCGTTTAAACCGTCTGTCACCACTTTGCGCCGTTCATCAAAAGCGGCCATCATTCGGGTTACTTCGTCTTGTGGGCCAGTGAGGGCGGCAAGTCCTGCGTGTTGGGCAGGAGCGTTGACGCAGGACCAGCAATTGACCGCCAGCTTGCGTACTTTGTCATAGAGTTGATCAGGCCAAACAGAATAACCCATGCGCCAGCCTGTCATGGCATATGTCTTTGACCAGCCGTTGAGTAGGATCAAACGGTCGCGGATTTCTGGGTAGGTGAGAAGTGAAACATGCTCCTCGCCGTCATAGGTCATGCGATCATAGATTTCGTCCGACATGATCGCGACGTTTGGAAACTTCTCAAGACCGGCCACCAATTTATCAATCTCTGCTTTTGGCGTCACACCACCGCAAGGATTGGCGGGTGAATTGATGATGACTAAGCGAGTTTTATCTGTAATCAGTGCCAATGTTTCTTCGGCAGAAAACGCAAATTGGTTTTCCTCGCGGATCGGAATGGCAACAGGTGTTGCGCCCGTAAACTCGATCATCGAGCGATAAATGGGGAAGCCTGGATCAGGATAAAGAATTTCCGCACCCGGTTCGCCAAACATGACAATTGCCGCATACATGGTGACCTTGCCACCTGGTAAAATGATCACGTTATCTGGATTGACCTCAGCGCCATAACGCCCTTGCAAATCAGCGGCCACCGCTTCGCGTAGCGGTAGAATGCCATTGGCAGGTGTGTAACCATGATGCCCATCTTTAAGCGCTTTAACGGCGGCTTCCACGATGTGATCAGGGGTTGGGAAGTCAGGTTGGCCAATGCCCAAATTGATGACATCCATCCCTTCGCTTGCAAGCGTTGTTGCGCGTGCCAATACAGCGAAAGCATTCTCTTCGCCAATGCGATCAAAGCCTGAAATGGTTTTCATGTAACGTCCCATAGTGATTGTGTGAGTTTCTAAGAAACTGGTGTTTCTGGTACTGGTGTGATGAAGCTGCCGTTGGTTGTATATGCTTTTACATTATCGACTGTCACCTGCGCCATCAAGCCGCATGTGTGTTTCGACGCTGACGCGACATGCGGTAAAAGTACCACGCGCGGATGGTTCATGAAGTTTGCAGGCACATAGGGTTCATCGGCGAACACGTCGAGACCTGCGCCGAGGATTGTATTGTCGCCAAGCGCTTCACCCAGCGCTTCTTCATCAACGGTGGAACCACGTCCAATGTTGATCAATAAACCATCGGAGCCAAGTGCTTCCAACACCTCAGCATTGACTGCGTTTAACGTGCCAGCACCGCCTGGTACAACGACCATGAGCGTGTCGACGGATTTGGCAAGGCTCAAAAGGCTCGCGTGATAGGGATAATCAACATCGTTCTTTTTCGAACGGTTGTGATATTCAATTGCCATGCCAAAAGCTTCCGCTCTCTTGGCGATTGCCATGCCGATGCGGCCCAGACCATAAATGCCAAGCGTGCGGGTTTGTAGGGATGCTGGAGTGAGCGGGTAAGACCCCTTGGCTCCCCATTTTCCCGCCCGCAAATAACGCTCCGCTTGCGGTAGTTCGCGAACCGT
>JBDWKL010000047.1 GCA_039973685.1 Hyphomicrobiales bacterium | reverse complement strand
AAACTATTGTCGACTTGGAAGCGGAGGTTTGGTGTGTATTTCAACGACACAGCTTTAGCGATGCGACCGCGCAAAAACTTGGCGTTTTCGGCCAACGCTTTGACGATTGCTTTAATATCTTGTGGTCCGAGCGGTGCGATGTAAATTGTTGCGATCTTAAGATCAGGCGACATTTTCACTTCAGACACGGAGACAACACTCGTCTCTAAAAGATCATCGCGCACTTCACCACGGGTCAGGCTGTCTGAGATCGCCTTGCGGATAATTTCTCCAACGCGCAATTGGCGTTGTGATGGCATTTTGGGGGCATTCATGATGTAGCCCTTTTCGGTTTTCCAAACAATTGCCAACCGATCATGATGGTTGCCGCACCTAATATGACAGCAATTGCGCCATAAGGGGGGCCGACACATCCTTCAACGATCGATCGGAACATAACGCTTTTTGGGTCAGAAACCGTCCAAGCATTGTAAAAGAAATAAGAAGCAATCAAGGCTGCGACCGTCACGACAACAGTGAACCCTAGGTTCTTGAACTTGATTGCTAAGATCATAACAACAAAAAGCGCCAGAACGCCCGATGACGACAGAATATGCAGCATTTCTGTCAGCCAAGTCGCATCTCCCAAATCACTATCCCAATTGGCACGTGAATGAGAGCACACAGTTACCTGCGCCGATGCTGGCCATACCCAAAACATCGCGGTCAGCAAAACGCCCAGCAATGAAAATTGTTTTGTGGTCATGTGAGAAATCCAAATTGTCGGAGCCAAAGCCCCGACAAAAAATGAGTATCCTACGGTCTAAAGCGAACGCTCAACATGTTCGACGCGGAAGCATTCGATCACGTCACCGGCACGCATATCTTCGTAATTCGCAAACGCCATACCGCATTCTTGGCCACTGCTAACCTCTTTCACTTCATCTTTGAAGCGTTTGAGAGTTGAAAGCTCACCTTCGTGGATCACAACGTTATCACGGATAAGGCGTACACCTACGCCACGTTCCACACTGCCTTCTGTAATGCGACAACCAGCAACTTTACCAACCTTGGAAATGTTGAACACTTCAAGGATTTCAGCGTTACCGATGAATGTCTCACGACGCTCAGGGCTAAGAAGACCGGACATTGCTGCTTTCACATCGTCCACGAGATCGTAGATGATGTTGTAGTAGCGAATTTCGATACCTTCAGCTTCTGCCAAATCGCGGGCTTGTTTGTTCGCACGAACGTTAAAGCCGATGATTGGAGAATTAGACGCCGCCGCCAAGGTCACGTCGCTCTCGGTGATACCACCAACAGCTGAGTGAATGACTTGGCCGGACACTTCTTCGGTGCCAAGTTTATCAATCGCGCCAATAATCGCTTCGATGGAGCCTTGTACATCGCCTTTAACAAGCAATGGGAAGTGCTGCATCTCAGATGTTTGAAGCTGGTTGAGCATCTGCTCCAATGAGCCGCGCTGTGTGGTGAGTTTGGCCATTGCCTTGTCACGATTTGCACGTTCGCGGTATTCAGTAATCTCGCGCGCTTTCGCTTCATCTTCAACGACAGCCAAACGGTCACCCGCTTCTGGGGCTGCGTTAAAGCCTAAGACTTCAACAGGCTTAGAAGGTTCAGCCTCTTTAACCTGATTGTTTTTGTCATCAACGAGGGCGCGAACTTTACCCCATTGTGCGCCAGCAACAACAATGTCACCAACTTTCAATGTACCGCCTTGAACGAGGACAGTGGCAACTGGGCCGCGGCCTTTATCAAGTTTGGCTTCAACCACAGTACCCTGCGCGATAGCATCGGCATTGGCTTTAAAGTCAAGGATTTCCGCCTGCAACGTGATTGCATCAAGCAATTGGTCAAGGTTGGTGCCTTTAAGGGCAGAAACTTCCACCTCTTGCACTTCACCACCCATGCTTTCGACAAACACTTCATGTTGCAACAATTCATTGCGCACACGGCTTGGTTCAGCTGCTGGTTTGTCGATTTTATTGACGGCCACGATAATTGGCACTTCTGCCGCTTTCGCGTGGTTGATCGCTTCAATCGTTTGCGGCATCACACCATCATCGGCTGCAACCACAAGGATCACGATATCCGTTGACTGTGCACCACGTGCCCGCATTGCCGTAAAGGCTGCGTGGCCCGGTGTATCAATAAAGGTGATTTTCGCACCGTTATTGTCCACTTGGTAAGCACCAATGTGCTGCGTAATCCCACCCGCTTCACCGGATACAACATTCGCATTGCGAAGCGCATCAAGCAGTGACGTTTTACCGTGGTCAACGTGGCCCATAATGGTCACAACTGGCGGACGTGATGTGGCGTTTGGATCATCTTCATTGACGACAACATCGTCAAACAAGCTGCCTTCAACGTCAGATTCAGCAACACGGGTTACTTTGTGACCCATCTCTTCGGCGATTAGCTGCGCCGTATCTGAATCGATAATGTCGCTTGCCTTCAACATCTGGCCTTGCTGCATAAGCATTTTGACCACATCCACAGAACGTTCCGCCATACGGTTGGCAAGTTCTGCAATGGTGATTGTTTCAGGGATAACAACTTCGCGGATGATCTTCTCGCGCGGCGCTTTCGCAGCAGCACGCGCTTTTTCGCGCTCACGTTGGCGCTTGATCGACGCAAGTGATCTTTCGCGCTCACTATCATCCAATGCGTTTGATAGTGTTAGCTTGCCGCGACGACGTTCATTTGTACGGCGTGTTGGTTTTGGTTCGGCTGCTTTGTTTGGACGCTCATAAGCTTTTAGGCCGCCTTTTGCATCTTCAGCATCTTTGCGTCCACCACTGCCGCGCTCTTCAGGTGCGCGTTTGGTTGCTGGAGCTGCAGGATTAGCTTCCGCTGTCATGGCAGCTTTTGACGCTTCTTCTTCAGCACGGGCTTGTTCTTCTGCAAGACGCGCCTCGGCTTCTGCTTTTTCGCGCACTTCGTCTTCTTTGCGCTTTTCTGCAGCTAAGCGTTCAGCTTCTGCGCGCTCTTGACGTTCGCGTTCAGCAGCTGCGTCTTGTTCTTTGCGCTCTTCTTCGCGTTCGCGGGCAAAAGCTAGTGCTCTTGCGCGGGCTTCTTGCTCATCGTTAGAGAGCTGACGCAAAATAGTTGAACCGGTATTTCCAGTATTTTGTACAGGTTGAGGAGCACGAGGCGCAGGCTTGCTTTCCACAACTGGCTTCGGTGCTGCCGGCGCCGGTTTAGGCGCTGCAGGGCGAACCTCTGCTGCGGGAGCCGCTTCACTTGCTGGTGCACTGCCGGGCGCAGAAAAGCGTCGACGCTTCTTTTCGACAACAACCGTGTTGCTGCGTCCATGCGAAAAGCTCTGACGAACAGTGTTGCCGCCACGCTTTAAGGACAGCGTTTTCTTGCCTTCGCCGCCTTTTTCATCGCCTGGTTCGTTAGTATCGCTCATACGTTCTGTCACTCTTTTCAAACTGCTACAATGGATAAATTATTTTAAGCCATTGTTATTTCTTCGTTTTCTTCTATTGGCAAGGAGCGAAACCGCTCAAGCCGTCTTGTGTTTTTAAGGCATAACTCAGTTATACCACCATCTCTTAGTGCTGCGTGTATCACATTTGTTCGCCCAAAGGCCAAGTCCAATTGTTCTGATCGCAAACTTTGATGAATCTCAATGTCTGCTGCGCGATCATTATACCGCAGTTTTGACTTCACTTTGCCGATAGATCCTTCTGATCCATCGCTTGCAAAAAACAGGGCGCTCAAACCCTTCTTCGCGGTAACATCCAGTACTTTTTCAAGGCCGACCGTTACCAATCCTGATTTTTGAGCCAAACTTAGCGCCTGTAGAACCGCTGCTTCTAGGAGCATATCGACCCGTTCGCCAAGTTTTTCGTCCGTTTTTGCAGCTTGCTTAAAACCACGGGAAAACAACGCTTTTTTGACTGCTAAGTCAACGTCTTTACGTTCTGCTGTAATCCATACACCACGTCCGGGTAAATTGCCCTTCAAATCTGGTGTAACGATATTATCAGGATCGAGCACAAATCGCAGCATTTGATTTGTCGGTAGATTAACACGGTGAACGAGACAGGTTCTTTCAGGAACCGATGTGTCACGTTCAATGGTGCTGTCACCTTTGCGATGTCGATGTGCCAATGATCTTGATCCTATTTAAGCTTTAGGCGTCTGTGCTGTCTCCTTCTGTTTCTTCTTCGCCGGCCTCAGCTTCTTCTTCAACTGGACCTGCTAAATCTTCTTCTGTAATCCAACCTGCTTGTAAGCGGGCTGTCATAATCATGTTGTCTGCTTCTTCACGTGAAAGGCCGAAGGCTTCAAGCGCACCAGGGAAGCGTTTTACTTCGCCGTCTTGACGCTCAGTCCAACCAAGTAGGTCATCAGCGACGCAACCAGCAAAATCATCGACGGTTTTCATTTCGTCTTTGCCAAGTGCCACCATCATCGCGATCGTCATGTTTGGAATTTGAAGAAGTGCATCCTCAACGCCAAGTGCTACACGCTCATTGTTGAGTTCTTGCTCACGCTTGTCGAGATATTCTTTGGCGCGAGATTGAAGTTCAGTTGCTGTGTCATCATCGAAACCTTCGATGAAAGCAATCTCGTCCAGCTCCACATAAGCAATTTCTTCTAATGAGGCAAAACCTTCAGAAGCAAGGAGTTGGGCAACGACTTCGTCCACATCAAGGGCTGTTGCAAACAGTTTCGTGCGCTCAGCAAATTCTTTCTGGCGGCGTTCGCTCTCATCTTCTTCAGTCAAGATATCGATATCCCAACCTGTGAGCTGAGAGGCAAGACGTACGTTTTGACCACGGCGGCCAATCGCGAGAGATAGCTGCTCGTCTGGAACAACCACTTCGATCCGGTTTTGGTCTTCGTCAATCACCACTTTTGCTACTTGGGCAGGCTGTAGTGCGTTGACGATGAAGGTGGCTTGATCATCGTTCCAAGGAATGATGTCGATTTTCTCACCTTGAAGCTCGTTCACAACGGCTTGCACACGAGAACCGCGCATACCAACACAGGCACCAACAGGGTCGATTGAGCTGTCATTTGAAATTACAGCAATCTTCGCACGCGAACCTGGGTCACGCGCTACGTTGCGGATTTCGATGATGTTGTCATAAATTTCAGGCACTTCTTGTGCGAACAATTTTGCCATGAATTCTGGCGCGTTGCGTGACAAGAAGATTTGCGGTCCGCGCTGTTCACGACGAACATCTTGCAAATAGGCGCGAACACGGTCGCCATAACGGAAGTTTTCACGTGGGATCAGTTCATCACGGCGCAAAATCGCTTCGCCACGGCCGAGATCAACAATCACATTGCCATATTCAACACGTTTCACTGTGCCGTTGATGATTTCACCAATGCGATCTTTAAATTCGTCAAACTGGCGATCACGCTCAGCTTCGCGCACTTTTTGCACGATAACTTGTTTCGCTGATTGTGCAGCAATGCGGCCAAAATCAAGCGGCGGTAGCGGTTCACCAATAAAGTCACCAAGGGTCGCCGCAGGGTTTTGCTGCTGCGCTGTTGTAATGTCGATTTGGATGGTTGGGTCTTCGAGGTTATCAACCACTTCCAGCAAACGTTGCAGACGAATTTCACCTGATTTTGGATCAATTTCTGCATTGATGTTGGTTTCAGCACCGTAGCGAGATTTAGCCGCTTTCTGGATTGCATCTTCCATTGCCGTGATGACAATCTCACGATCAATCACCTTTTCACGGGCAACAGCATCAGCAATTTGAAGTAGCTCAAGGCGGTTTGCACTAACGGCCATTGGATATTCCTCTCTCAGTCTTCTTTTTAAGAAGGGCGCAGCATTTCTGCGGCCTCTTCCATCAATTTATCCGTCATAATCAATTTGGCTTCGCCCACCGTATCAAGGGAAAGCCAGACTTTTGGTTCTTCGCCTTCTGGCGCATCGGGTAATTCAATACCAATTTCAATGCCGCGCTCGCCTTGCTTGGTTCCAAGCAGCGTGCCGCGATAGCGTCTGCGACCATTATTGGGGACGGTCAATTCTAGTTTCGCCACATGGCCAGACCATCGGGCAAAGTCACCAGAACGGACCAAAGGGCGATCAACGCCAGGGCTTGAAACTTCGAGGTGATAATTGCCGCTAAACGGGTCGTCGGCATCCAGCACAGGTGAAATATTACGGCTAATCTCTTCGCACTCATGAACACCCATTGTACCATCTGGGCGCTCAGCCATGATTTGTACAGTCATGCCATTAATGCCATTAATGCGAACACGCACTAAGCGGTAGCCAAGGTCCTCAATGGCGGGTTCAACAATTTGAGCCACGCGCGCATCAAGACCCGTTTCGCTTACAATGCGCGGTTCTTTTTCAGCCTGATTGGTTTGTTCTTCTACCATTTAAATCCAGTTAGATTTTGCCAACTTACCAATTATGTTTTGGCAATAAAAAAGAGCGGGTCCGGCTGGCCCACTCTCACATGAAGTGATTGAGTTGTTGATGCTGTATAACAGGAAGTAGGCGCTAGCGCAACAATCAGTTTATGCCGAGTTCAGCGCGCAATTTTTTGGTCAATTTTGCGACCACAAGTTCGATAGGAGCGCTCTATATAAGCCTTCAAGTCATCATCACTTAAGCCCGCCTCATCATAATGCTGGATCCACTTCATTCCGCGTGAGGCGAGATAGGGTGCAGGTCGCAGACCCGGTTGTTCTTTCAAGATGTCATACGAAAGCGGTGTAACCTTGAAAGTAACGGCTTGGATGTTGGGATTGGTAACGCCCTTCGACCCCATACCGCCAATTGCAAAAACCTTCCCACCAATTTTCCAAACATGAGCGCCGCCCCATTGCACAACATAGGTGCTGGCTTTCATGGCCTTGCAAAAAGCGTTGAATTCTTGCTCGTTCATATCGTCATCCGTTGACCTTGAACGTTAAATAACGAGGAACGCGCCCCTCACGCAGCGCTTTTGCTTCATAGCGCGTGCTTGGCCAATTATCCCAAGGCGTCAACGCGTTCTCTTCGCGCCCATTGAGCCAATTGAACGCAGGGTTTTCGGCGCAATGCTCGATGGTCCATTCCACATAGGAATCGATATCAGATGCACAGCGAAACTCTGAGCCATCAATCAAAGCGCGTTGAATGCGTTTTAAATTTTCAGCATTGACAAAGCGGCGCTTGAAATGACGTTTTTTGGGCCATGGGTCAGGATAAAGCAGGTAATAGCCGCTGAGGGATGAAGCGGGCAGCCACTCCAAAAATGGGCCGCCTTCATCATTATAAAGGCGAATATTTTGCAGACCTTCTTCTTCAATCATTTGCAAAGCGCGCGCCATGCCATTTCTGAAAGGTTCAATGCCGATGAAACCAATATCAGGGTTTTCTTTAGCGCGATGCACAAGGTGCTCGCCACCGCCAAAACCGCTTTCCAACCATACACTTGAAACCTTGGTAGCAAAGAGGGTTTTGAGGTCTTGCGGACAGGGTTCATCAATGGATAGCGTCAATGGGTGTCCATCATAATCGCCCATCAATTCAGCTTGTCGCCCACGCAAACCTTTGCCTGCGCGCCTGCCATAAAAGCCACGTTTTAAGCGACTGTCATCAAAGTGGGTGTCGTGTTCGTCCATCATGTCTCTTAAATATAAAAAGACCCCAGCTTGAAAGCCAGGGTCTGATAATGTTGTTCTTAGTTAGCCGCTATTAGAGGGCTTTTTTTAGTGCATCCACGAGGTCTGTTTTTTCCCAAGAGAAGCCACCATCTGCATCAGGTGCGCGGCCAAAGTGACCGTAGGCAGATGTGCGGGCATAAATTGGCTTGTTGAGATCAAGGTGTTTACGGATACCTGTCGGAGACAGATCCATCACCTGACCAAGCACTTTTTCCAGCGCCTCTTCAGAAACTTCGCCAGAACCACCCATATCGACATAGATAGAAAGCGGTTGTGCGACACCAATGGCGTATGAAAGTTGAATAGAACACCAAGGTGCAATGCCTGCAGCAACAACGTTTTTCGCAAGATAGCGCGCAGCATAGGCAGCTGAACGGTCAACTTTGGTTGAGTCTTTACCTGAGAAAGCGCCGCCACCATGTGGAGCGTAGCCGCCATAGGTATCAACGATAATCTTGCGTCCTGTCAGACCACAATCCCCATCAGGTCCGCCGATGACGAACTTGCCAGTGGGATTGATGTGCCAAACAGTGCCATTCGTGATCCATTCTGCAGGAAGCACTTCGCGGATGTATGGTTCTACGATCGCGCGAATGTCAGCAGATGTTTGGTTTTCGTCAGAATGCTGAGTTGAAAGCACAATCGACGTTACGCCAACTGGTTTGCCGCCTTCATAAGCAATAGTAACCTGACTTTTTGCATCTGGCTCTAGTGTTGGCTCTGTGCCGTCTTTGCGAACTTCTGCCAAACGCTCAAGAATTTTGTGGCTGTAGTGGATTGGAGCCGGCATCAAAACATCGGTGTCTTGATTGGCATAACCAAACATGATGCCTTGGTCACCAGCGCCTTCGCCTTCGTCACTCTCTTTTACGCCACCAACATCAACACCTTGTGCGATATCAGATGATTGGCTGTGCAAAAGCACATCAATGTCGGCGTCTTTCCAGTGGAAGCCATCTTGCTCATAGCCGATGTCTTTAATGGCGTCGCGTGTGATGTTTTCGATGAGGTCGTGGGTAACGCTTTTGGAGCCGCGCACTTCACCAGCAATAACTACTTTGTTTGTCGTAGTGAGCGTTTCTGCTGCAACGCGTACCTGCCAAGGATCTGAACCTTCTTTAATGGCCGCATCAAAATAGGCATCCACTATCGTATCAGAAATACGATCAGACACTTTATCTGGATGGCCTTCGGAAACAGATTCACTGGTAAAAAGATACGTAGAGCGCGCCACGGCATTCCCCTTAGTTGATTTTCTAATTGATCGAACTATGTCATTAATTCTCATGGCAATTATAGTACCCAACGTCAAGTTAACGAGGCTACTATGGCCATGGATTTAATTAAAAATTGTTTGTTCCTAAGCTTCGTCGCCAGCGAGAGAGCGCACTAACTCAACGATGCGGCGTCTAACTTTTGCATCTGGGATTCGGGAAAACGCCTTGTTAAGCTGCAACCCTTCGGGGCTTGATAAAAACTCAACCATATAAGATGAAGAATTCTCTTCCATACCGGACGGATTAGTTGTGCCTGCAGGGTTAGGTGCGCCATCAAAGAAAAAAGAAACAGGAACTTGTAAAACGCTTGAAATACTCTGCAAGCGACTCGCACCAATCCGGTTCGTTCCTTTTTCATATTTTTGTATTTGTTGGAACGTGATCCCAAGATGTTCGCCAAGTTTTTCTTGGCTCATATTAGTCATCATGCGACGTAGTCGGACACGACTACCGACATGTATGTCAATTGGGTTTGGTTTTTTCTTGCCCGCCATTTGTTAATGGCCTTTCTCATTAAGTAGTCATATACGGTTACTAGCAGCTATAATTTTGCCAAAACTGCTTAGTAATTCGTCATCCGCCTTCCGATTGAATAAACCGAGTTGAAAGGTTTGAAGCAAGCGAAATTTAGTTGGGTCATCTTTATTAGCTTACCTTCGGTTAATCAGATTTTTAACGTAAACTAATATGATCGAGCTAAAAAAGGTTATCCAGAATAGAAGTTGTTTTATATCAGAATTAGACAGCAATACAACTTTTACGGGCAATTTGGCGTCAATAATTCCGCTTTCACCCAATCTAAGGCTCTGTTTAACGCGACCATACCCGTCAATAACAGCAGAAATCCCATTATTTGCGGCCCTAACAACAGGTAAACCTTCATCTACAGCTCTTATTTTGGTTTGATGAAAGTGTTGGCGCGGCCCTGGGGTTAATCCAAACCAAGCATCATTCGTAACATTTAGTATCCATTCTGCTTTTTTGCTTTTATTTTCGGAATTTACTTGAAATGGGAAAATGATCTCATAACAAATCATCGGCAAAAAAGGTGGTGCATTAGTGGTTTCTACTGTGCGGCGTCTTGATCCGGCAGAAAATCCACCGGGTGTTTCCACAAGCGCCAATAAGCCAAAGCTTTCCAATATATCTTGAAATGGCAAATATTCACCGAATGGAACAAGATGAACTTTATCATAGGCATCTTGAATTACACCCGTGTGAGATATTGTATACAAAGAGTTGTATACTTCCCGTGATTGTTGCCCTGCGCGTTTGGGTGCAGCCCTGACAGCGCCGGTTAGCAGCGTTGTGCCAGTTGGCAACAATTTATCAATCGCAGACAAAACACTTGGTTGCTCGGTCAAAAAGAACGGAAATGCCGATTCTGGCCATATCAAATGAGTTGTGGATAACAGGCCCAGGTCACCAGGTCGCGTGCTTCTCGCTGACATGTCGAGATATCGCTCGACAATTTCCTTGGCTTTCTCAGGTTTGAATTTATCTTTCTGCGGAATGTTTGGTTGGATGATTCTCAGTTGCACATCGGTGACAAATTCGTCCTTTGCCTCGGACAATCGCAACCCGCCAAATCCAATCAACGTGACAAGAAGAGTGGATATGGCAAAGAAGAATGTCTTGTTGCTGTTAGGCCGTTCATCAGGCGGGTCAAAAATCAGCACTGGAGTTGCAAAAATCAGCACTGCTAAAAACCCGTAAACATAGATACCTACGAGTGAAATTGCCTGCATCATCACATCGTTTGGTGCCAAAATGTAACCAAGTGTATTCCATGGAAAACCAGTTAGGATTGTGCCTCTAAGCCATTCAAAAAAGCTAAGGCTTGCTGCGAGTATTATGACGCGTCCCCAACCATCTTGCCAAAAAATCCGAGCGAATGCTGTTGCTAATCCAAAGAATAGGGCAAGCAGGAGAGGAAGGCCGATAACAGCTAAAGGTAAGAGCCAAGCAAAGGTTTCAGCATTGACCAAAAATGCCGAACCCAGCCACCAAAGGCCTGCGACGAAATAACCAAAGCCAAAACTATATCCAATCCAAAATGCCGGCATGATGCGCGACAAGCCTCGGCTTTCAATGGAGGGCACTGCTCCATCAAGCAGAAGCACGAGAAAAGGAAAGGTGATCCACAGCAAGGGGAAGAAATGAAACGGTGCTTGGCCAAGGGCTGACACAGCACCAATGATGAGCGCCAACAAAAGGGTCCATTTTTTCGGCAATAAAATCAGCCGATTGGCGGTTTGTCGGAAGCTTGCGAGCATACTATTGTTCCGATTTTTCATCGTTGGTCGAATTATCGCCGCGTTCAGCTTCTTGAGAGCGGCGGCGGCGACGTTTCGCGGTATTTTTTGTTTTGATGATGCGAACTTGTTTGATGCGCCGTGAATCAGCTTCAACAATTTCAAAGTCGAAACTGTCGAGCGCACAGACAACTTCGCCACGCACAGGAATACGGCCAAGCT
>JBDWKL010000046.1 GCA_039973685.1 Hyphomicrobiales bacterium | reverse complement strand
GTCAATGGCTTTTGGAGGGGACCAAACCGCTTGGTCCAGGTAAATACGATATTCGTGTTGATTTGCTGAAACAGGGTAGTGGTGATGTTCTCGCACGTGCTGCTGTGCCTTTTGCCGTTGAAGACCTAACGCCTGCTGAACTTGCCGACGCGAAAGTTGGCAATGTGATCATCCGCAAGAACGACAATCTTTGGACGATTGCACAACGTTTATATGGTGATGGACGTCGCTATACGTCGATCTATCAGCAAAACAAAGGCCAGATCAAAAACCCGCGTTTGATTTTTCCAGGTCAGATATTCAAAGTACCCGGTGAAGGCCAAGTGCCAGGGGCTGCAAATACTGTGGACCAAGTCGTTGTTGTTGCTCCTTTAGCGAAACCGGAAACCCAATAAGCACCAAGCGTTCCTTATTGGTCATTATTTGTGGTGACAAGTTCCACATAGTTGATTGACTGCACGTGATTAATTCCTACTTTCAGGATAAGCACGGTAGCCAGCCAACCGCGGCTGCAATCAGGGGATTTTATGGCTACCAATACGTCGCAAAATAAGAGTGCGCAAAAACCGCAAGAGCCTCAAAATTCTGCGGCTAAAGACGCGCCCCCAAAACCGACCGTTCGCGCGGATGGTGGTGACTGGCAAACCATGAAAAGCCTATGGCCTTACATCTGGCCGCAAGACCGCAAAGATCTGCAAATGCGTGTTGCGATTGCTATGGTTTTTTTGGTGTGCGGGAAGATAGTAACGGTGCTGACGCCCTACACCTTTAAGTGGGCAACGGATGCGCTAACAGGCGAGGGTGGTCTAGATGGCTGGCCCTTATGGATGATCACGCCAGTTATGTTGATCATCGCCTATGGCCTAACCCGCATACTCGCCATGGTATTCAACCAGGTCAGAGACGCCTATTTTGCCCGTGTCGGTCAACATGCTGTGCGCAAGTTGGCGCAAAAAACATTCGTTCATATGCATGATCTGTCGTTGCGTTTCCATTTGGAGCGGCGCACTGGCGGACTGTCCCGTGTGATAGAACGCGGTGTGAAGGGGATTGAGGGGATCGTTCGATTTTCCATCCTGTCTGGTGTTCCAACGCTTCTTGAATTTGTGCTGATGGCGGTGGTGTTTTATGTCCAGTTCGGGCTGTCATATGTCATCATTCTTGCCATCACGGTCCATGGATATTCTTGGTTCACCATTCGTGCCAGCAATTGGCGCATTGCCATTCGCCGCGACATGAATAATGCGGACACTGAGGCGAATTCCAAGGCGATCGATTCCCTGTTGAACTTTGAAACCGTCAAATATTTCGGCAATGAAAAGATGGAAGCAGGGCGGTTTGATAACTCAATGGCGCGGTATGAAGAATCCGCCGTTAAAGTTTGGACTTCGCTTGCTTGGTTGAACATTGGCCAGACGGTCATTCTTTCAATCGGCGTTGCGCTTTGTATGATTTTGTCAGCCCTTGCTGTGATTGATGGAACGCAAACGATTGGCGATTTTGTCATGATCAATGCCTTGTTGATCCAGCTTGCCATCCCGCTCAATTTCATCGGTTTTGTTTACCGCGAGATCAAACAGGGACTGACCGATACTGAAGAAATGTTTGCTCTGCTTGATGTGCCTGCGGAGATCAAGGATGCAGAGGACGCAAAGCCTTTGAAAGCAGGACAGGGTGCTGTGCGGTTTGAAGATGTTCGGTTTTCCTATGACCCTGAACGCCCGATCTTAAAGGGCGTCGATTTCGAAGTGCCAGCTGGTAAAACGGTCGCTATCGTTGGGCCGTCAGGTGCGGGTAAATCGACCATTTCGCGGCTGTTATTCCGCTTTTATGAAGTAAGCAGTGGGCGTGTTTTGATTGACGGGCAAGATATCCGCGATGTTACGCAAAATTCTCTGCGTTCTGCTATTGGCATGGTGCCGCAAGATACGGTGCTGTTTAATGATACAGTGGCCTATAACATCCGTTATGGTCGCCCTGATGCGAGCGAAGAAGAAGTGCGTGAAGCCGCACGCATGGCACAGATTTCTGATTTCATTGAGACGCTCCCACAAGGGTTCAATACCGAAGTTGGCGAACGTGGGTTGAAACTCTCAGGCGGCGAAAAACAACGGGTCGCCATTGCACGAACCATTTTGAAAGCCCCACCAATTCTACTGCTTGATGAGGCAACCTCTGCACTCGACACACATACAGAGCGCGAAATTCAAGCAGCTCTTGATGAGGTCTCTCAAGATCGCACAACGCTTGTAATTGCCCACCGTCTGTCAACTGTTATTGGCGCTGATGAGATCATTGTTTTGGAGCGCGGCGCAATCCGTGAACGTGGCAAACACGATGAACTTCTTGAGCTTGATGGCCTTTACGCCTCCATGTGGGCGCGGCAACGTGAAGCAAGTGAAGCAGAAGAAAGGCTTCGCGCTGTTCACGAAGAGGGCGGTGAGTTGGTTACCCGTGGAAAACGGGCCGAAGATGAAATCTAGGGGCTGATCCTAGGGAGTTGCTTCTTAACAGTTTAACAGAATTGGCATTCACCTCTTTTAATCGTGTCCTTTTGATGGCAGAACCACATCACTGTATTTTCGTTCTTCAAAGAGAGAGCCTTCATGTCTGTATTAGACTCTGTGCGTGCCGCCATCGTTCCCATTCATAAAGAAGGGCACAAGTTTATCGCCATTGCAGGTGTTGCAAGCCTCGTGCTTGGCTTTTTCTGGGAACCGCTATTTTGGATTGGTTTGATCATCACGGCGTGGGTAGCTTACTTCTTCCGTGATCCACAACGGGTAACGCCAATTGATCCGTCAATGGTTATCAGTCCGGCAGATGGGCGTGTCAGCCTTATTGGCCCCGCTGTGCCTCCTGCTGAATTAGAGCTTGGCGATGAGCCAATGATGCGCGTTTGTGTGTTTATGAATGTGTTCAACTGCCATGTGAACCGCGCACCTATTGCTGGCAATATCAATAAAATCGCTTATAAGCCGGGTCTTTTTCTCAATGCAGATCTTGATAAGGCGAGCGAAGACAATGAGCGGAACAGCCTCGTTATTGCTGGCGAAAAAGGGACAATCGGTGTTGTGCAAATCGCAGGTCTTGTTGCGCGGCGTATTGTATGTTGGTCGCAAGAAGAGGATCAAATTGCCGCGGGTGAGCGCTTTGGACTTATTCGATTTGGTTCGCGCCTTGATGTCTATCTGCCAAACAATGCCCAACCGCAGGTGCATATCGGCCAGATCATGACAGCGGGCGAGAGCATCCTTGCGCGTTTTGATATTGAAAGCCAAGAACGTCCGGTAAGGATCGACTAAAATGGATACAGGTTTCCAACCGCTCGACCCATCTGAGGGAAAAGAACCGGAAAAACCGGTGCGCCAAAAGCGACAAATTCCTTATCGTGTCATCGCGCCCAATCTTGTAACCTTACTTGGGCTTTCAGCAGGTTTAACCGCGATCCGCATGGCCATTGAAGGGCGCATGGAGCTGGCAGTGATCTTGATCATTGTGGCAGGTGCTCTTGATGCGTTGGATGGTCGTCTCGCACGGTTCCTAAAAGGCTCAACCAAATTTGGCGCAGAATTGGATTCACTCACCGACTTTGTCAATTTCGGTGTTGCTCCAGCGATTTTACTCTTCATGTGGGGTTTGCAGGATTACCGTTCTATCGGTTGGATTGCCTGTTTGATCTTTTCAATTTGCGCAGCACTCCGTCTTGCTCGCTTTAATGCAGCACTTGAAAGCGCGAACAAACCAGCGTGGCAATCGACTTTCTTTACAGGAACACCTGCTCCGGCAGGGGCGATCGCTGCGCTTTTCCCGCTTTATCTCTCGTTTCTTGATTTTCCTGTCACAGAAGTCACGCAAGGCATCGTCATCGCTTATGTTTTGGCAATTGCGTTTTTGATGGTGAGCAGTTTGCCAACATTTTCAGGCAAGACGATTGGCAAAGGTATACCAGCTGAATGGGTTGTCCCTGCAATCATTGTATTTGTTGCTTTGGTCGCACTTTTGCTGACCTATACGTGGTGGTTCATGACCGCGTCAGTCGTCATTTATATGGTTTGTATTCCGATTGGTTGGTTTTCTTATCAAAAGAAACTTAAGCAAGACGCACTGGCAACCGTATCAAAAGGTGAAGCAGACGACGCTTAAATAATTAGATAAGTGGGACAAACGGAACGCCGCAAGCTGATAAAATCACTGCTGTGAATACGAAAAAGCTTACGCGTGAAAAAGTTTTCATGATGCTAATGTGTCCCATGGCCGTTTGCTCCTAAGAGCGCTATGATTGATGATAATGGTTTTTACTATCTAAAACGTAAATGAACCAATTAATTGTTACGGTGCTATTCGGCGCCGTCGCTCAGATCATTACTCTGCTGCTTCGCTTATGGTTGCAGCCATCTGCGGTTTAATCTCTCGCACCGTTCTTACTTCTGGCTCTGGTTCATGTGCTGCTGTTGCCGAAATCCGCTTCCTTCCACGCATGAATTCTTTCGCGGAAGCACCCAAATTACCAGCGCCTTGGATAAACATGACGACATTATGTGGCAGAGCCAGCATGCAAGGTATGAGTATGAGCGTGAGCAGCGTTGAAAAGGCGAGGCCCGCAATAATGGCTGTGGAAAGCTGAACCCACCAAATTGAGGTAATGCTACCCACGGATATTACGCGCTCAAAGAAGTTCAAGTTGATCTGTGTCGCCATTGGCACGAGGCCTGCAATGGTGGTCACAGTCGTAAGCAATATTGGTCGCAGGCGCTGTGCTGCAGTCTTTACCACAGCATCAGGGATGTTAATGCCCTCCGAGCGCATGCGGTTATAAGTATCCAGCAGCACAATCGCATTGTTCACAACGATACCAGCAAGCGCGATGATGCCTGTACCCGTCATGATAATTGAGAACTTCTGCCCTGTGACCATCATACCAATCAGGGCACCAAAGACAGCTAAGATGACAGTCGCGAGCGTTAAGATGGACTGATAGAAACTGTTGAACTGGGTTAAAAGGATAATGAACATTAAGAACAGTGAGCCGATCATGGCTTTGGTCAGGAACTCACCGGATTCTTTTTGTTCTTCATCGGCACCACGGAAACGGAACTGAATGGATGGATCCCATGTTTGATCATCCAACCACTTTTGAACTTGGCCTACTTTGTCATCAGCAGTGATGGCGCGGGTCACCTCTTCGCCAGATCCAGTTTTAACGGTAATTTGTGTGCCAGGCTTCAAGTTCGCCTTCACATCCATTGCATAAAGGCCGTCACGGCGTGTGATTGAGGATACCTTTGGTTTGGCTTCACGCGTAATGAAATTTGACAAGGGGACAAGCCCGCTTTCTGTGCGCAGTCTCAGATCATCCAGCGTTGATAGAGTGCGCTGTTCCTTCGGCAGGCGGACACGTATATCCACTTCTTCATCGCTGTTGCTTGGGCGATAAGTGCCGATGAGAACGCCGTTTGATACCAATTGAACCATGGCACCGATAGCGGCAACTGTTGCGTTGTGGCGGGCTGCTTGTTCGCGATCAATCGTTAGCTCCCAAGTCGCACCGGGGAGAGGGCGACCATCTTCCGTATCCAGCAAGTCAACCTGCTGATCGAGGAAACCACGAACTCTTCCGACAGCTAGGACAAGCTTGTCGTAGTCTGTTGATTTGATTTCAAGACGAACATCTTTGCCTGTTGGGGGGCCGCCTTCGATCTTTTTAGGCTCAACCTTGATACCCGGAATTTGGGCTGTTTGAACGCGAATTTGTTGCTGGATGAGTTTCCAGCTTGGGCGGTATTTATAATCACCAAGCTCCAGCGATATTTCGCCGATTGCGTCTCTCGGTTTGTCCTGTATTTCACCAGTGCCACCGCCAACACCGCCGCCGCCAGAACCTGCGCCTGTTGGAGAGCTTGCCGTCATGACAGCAGCCCGAATACCCGGTATGTTGAGGATAACCTCTTCAACTTCACCAACGATATCGCTTGCTTCTTTAGCAGAGAGATTGCCGCGAGCAGATACGAAGACGATGGCTTGATCTGGTTCTTCATCTACGAAAAACTCAACGCCCTTAAAGCGTTCGCCAAGTTGGACGAAGGTGATAGCACAAATAGCGATTGTCACCACCAGCACGGCGATATTGCCCAATAAATTGTTGGCAAGTAGGTTGATTGTGCGAGCATAAAACCCCGTTGCACCTTTAAGCTTGTGCAGTTGGAGTGTCTCTGTGCCCGCTAAAAGTTCAGCCGTTTCATCAATCTTTGGTTTGCTCGCGTTGCGGCGATGTGACCAGCTGGCAAGGGGATAAATTGCCATTGCGACGATCAGAGCCACTAATGCTGTTGCGACAATGGTTGCCTGCATTTGAATGGCGGGATCAATGCCAAGTGCACCGCTTAATATAGGTGAGGAAAGAAGGTAAGTCGCGGTGCCCGCTAGAGCTGCCATAAGCAGGCTTAACAAGATGGCAGAGTGACGGCCTGCAAAAGCAAACATTTGCCCCAACAATGCACCAGAAGCAGGCAGGAATACCATGGCCGTGAGCAAGGATGCAGAAAGCACGATAATCACCATGATCGGCAAGTAACTCATGAATTCACCGGGAACGCCAGGCCACAAAAGTAACGGCAAGAAGGCGGCCAGAGTTGTCGCAGTTGATGAAACAATCGGCCAGAACATCAGCTTGGCTGCGCGGATATAAGCCTCATTGTGGCTCATGCCTTCCGACATCTTCCGATCTGCATATTCGGTCATCACGATAGCGCCATCAACCAGCAGCCCGACGGTTAGAACGAGACCGAACATAACCATAATATTGACGGTGTAGCCGGAGAGGCTGAGGATCAAGAAGCCAACCATAAAGGAGAGGGGGATTGAGAAGCCAACCAGCAGCGACGATTTTACGCCGAGGGTCGCAACCACCACGATCATCACGAGGAAGATCGCCGTTAGGATGGAGGCTTCCAGCGATCCGAGTACTTCAAAAATGAAGTTCGATTGATCGAGAACAAAATCGATTTTGATCGCTTTGGGCCAGTCTTTACTAAATTCTTCAACAACAGTTCGCACTTCCGCATTGTTGTCGATAATGTTTTGGCCAATGCGTTTGACGACAGCAATTGCAATCGCTGGCTTGCCGTTTACGCGGGTGGTGCTTGAGGCATCTTTGAATGTGCGACGAAGTTCTGCAACATCACCAAGTGTGATAACCGCATCTCCAATTTGGCGAATAGGAATTTGAGTTACATCTTCCGCGTCTTCCACAAGGCCGGGTACTTTAAGAGCGAAGCGGCCCCCGTCTGTATCCAAAAACCCACCTTCAACAAGTTGGTTGTTCGCGGTTACTGCCGTTACCAATTCGGTCTGGCTGATATTGTAGGATTCGAGCTTTTCAAGGTCGATGATCACTTCCATCAGCTCATCACGCGTGCCCAGAAGATTGGCTTCGCGAACGGTGCTGATTGATTCAATTTCGTCTTGCAGGCGTTTGGCGTGGCGGTGCAATGCACGTTCAGGCACATCACCTGAAAGGGTGACAAAGATTGTTGGTTGCAGTGAGAAGTTGGTCTCGGTGATCACCGCTTCATCAGCATTTGGCGGAAACTCGGCTTGAGCTTGATCTACCTTGTCTCGAATATCGGCAAGCGCCTTGTCTTTGTCGAAATCAACATCAAATTCCAGCGTTGCCGTTGCAGCGCCCTCAAAGGCGACGGCGGTGATTTCTTTAAGCCCATCAAGACCGCGAAGCTGTGTTTCCAACGGGCGCACAAGCAGGCGCTCCGCATCCTGTGGTGAGATGCCCTGTTGGGTGACCGAAACAGCGAAGACGGGCACGTCAATGTCGGGGTTTGCTTCCTTGGGAATGTTGACATAAGTCAAAATGCCAGCCGCCAGCATAAACAGCATCATAGTGAGAACGGTTTTCGGGCGTCTTAGTATGACTTCTAAGGCTTCAGTCATTAATTGATCTCCGCCGTCTTCGTTACAGGATCAACTTTTTGCCCATTGGTCACATATTCATGGCCACGGATAATTAAATTAGCGCTGGCTGGCAGCCCTGACACCCAGACACCGTCACGTGTGTCCTCGAGGATTTCGACAGGTGTGAAGGCAACAATATTTGGATTTTTGACCATTTTTACGCCGATTTCACCAGCATCATTCAGCGTTAGCACTGAAGCAGGTAATAGATGGGATGTGTCACCGGGCAAAACGATGCTCGCAACAGCGGTTACACCATCCCTAATTTTTTCATCATCATTGGGAAGCGCGATCTCGATGCGGAAAGTACGTGTTTCTGTGTCTGCTGATGGGGCGATGAATTGAATTGCGCCTTCAACCTGTTCACCTGTAATAACGCGGACCTTTGCTTTGCTGCCAATCGTCATGCGGCCAATGTAACGTTCTGATACTTGCGCAGTCATGATAATGCTTTGTGGGTCCATCACATTGGCGCAAATATCGCCAAGCTGAAGCATATCGCCAACCTTGGCAAAGGGGTCTTGAATGAGGCCCGCAACAGGGGAGCGAATTTCGATGCGCCCTAGCTCAATTTCAGCGGCTTTCATTTGTGCAATCGCAGCATCTAGGGTCGCGCTGTTTTCAACGACACGGTATTGTGTCGCATAGCCGTTGGTCACCAGTTTACGCGCTGCATCAAGTTCAACTTGTGCGCGCTTGAGCTCAGCCGCACTTTGGGCAACACGTGCCTCGCGGTCGCCCGTTTTGAGTGAGCAAATGAGATCTCCGACCTTTACTGCGTCACCTTTTCCTACATGGCGCTTTAAGAGTAAGCCTGTCGTTTCGGCCCGAACCGATACTTTGCCGCTTGCTTCCGTGCTGCCGCGTGCCTCAATCAAAGCTATTCGAGGTTTGGCTTCAAATACGTTGGTTTGAACCTTGAATAGTGTTTGCTCAGCTTTTTGGTTTCTCTCACTCACCGTTTCAGGTGTCGCGTCTTCGCGCCCACCAGTTACAATGTCGCCTGATAGCATCCAACCAGCAACGACAGCAGTAAGGCCGGCGGCTAAAAGGTATGGTGTTGGGATCGTCATGCTTTTTCTGCTTAGAGTCGGGGAGGGACTACTCAGCAGCCTCTTCGTTGATCGGCTGATAAATGCCGGAAATTTTATTCAGTGTTGGTTTGTTTTCTTCCAGATACCTCAAAGAATTCGCCATGCAGTCCATGCCGTAATCCGCGGCCCATCGAACGCCTTCGGAGGCTTCTGAATTTTCTGCGATGCTTTTAAGGAGTTCGATCTCGGACACGAGTTGTTCGCGGCGCGTGTTGATTGCGTTTTGAACAACCTCGGCTGGCAATGATTCTGCACAAACAGCGATCATCAAAAACTCAGAGCGAAAAACGTCTTTAGCAGGAGGTGTTTCTAAGGACTGTAAGAAGTGAAGGCGTCCCGCATCCGTAATGGAATAGACTTTTCGGTTTGGTTTGCCTGCTTCAACAGCATCTTTGAATGTGACAAAGCCATCATTTTCAAGCTTGTTGAGAGCGGGATAGATTGAACCAAAGCTTGCATCAACGAAGTGGCTATATTTGCCATCCATAGACAACTTACGGATCTCGTAGCCTGTCGCATCTTGAAAATTCAAAATTGCAAGGCAAAGGGTTCTAACATTCATGGGCATATACCGACATTGCGAAACGATGACGGAGTGCGCACGTATAAGCGCTATACTCTCGTCTGATACATATCAATCATATATGTATCAAATCGATATAGGCAAGTGTTTATTGCAAGGCATCCAACTTTTAATTGGGTATTACGATGACGGCCTTTTAGCCAAGTCGTCTGTCACACGTTATTGCTGCTGGCCTTCGCGAATTGTAGTGCTATTTGAGTGCCCGCGGAAAAGGTAATCCTTCATGTTCGTGCTTGGTTGCATCAATAAGAGTACAGTCAGCTCACGGCGTTTGGCACGTATCAAGGTTTGATTGATTTCTGGCTTGAAAGGGGAGCCATGCAACACGACATCATCTGTTCTCACCATTACGCGTTCTCCTCTTGTTTGATGAATAACAATGTGAGCGTGCATTTTGCCGAGAATGGGGCAAGGCGTGGTGGGTTTAATATTTTGAAATACTTATTCACACTTGAAAATTTGTATGTACAAAATTGATTTGCATTTGTAGAGTATTAACGGAATTTAAGGTTAGATTTAGTTGCAGTAAGTTTGTTTCGTGCGTTCTTTGTTGTCTATTTACAGATTTTGGAATTTTATAAAAACAAGCTTTTTGTTTCTTTTTGTAGGATTTAGTTCTTTTGGTGTGGCTTCTGCAGCCTCTCAAGAAACGGTAAATTCAACAACGGCAAATGCTGCCACCTCAAACACAACAATCACCCGCAAATCAGAATGCGACTTCTCTGGGAGCCGTTATAAAGCAGTGCCTTTCAATGCGGGATGTCTCGAATGGAGCTTCGCCATTGAGAGTGGGGTTGCTTTTAATGATCCAACAGATGTCATCGACGGACTTCCTTCTGTCCAGTATACGGGTCGAAGTGACATTGATATTAAGTGGTTCAAACGCACTCAAATTGGCACGTTATCCTCATTTATCCGTTTGCAATCGCAGTATGACCCTGGTGTATCGGAAGATTTGATCCTTGGTGCTGTTGAACGAGATTTTGCCGTTGGTCTGGATGCTTTCCAATTGAAACTGGATAATAGCCGAGGGCAATTTAAACTTGGTAAGATTGAAAATGCCGGCTCAGTGTTCATTGCCGATGGCTTTACGCGGCGAGGAGCTGAAAGCTTGGATGCTCGTTCAGCCCTTGGGCTGAGTTATCAAACCCGCATTGGCGGCATAGATATTGTGGGTTCGATTAGTGATGGAAGCAATACTGTTTCTGGATCTAGGGCTGATTTGCCAAATTTTGGACTGGGTGTGAGGAAGAAGTTCGGAGCATTCAGCGCATCATTTGGTTTGGCTGCTGTGAGTGTTGATGATTTCATTTCCAGTGCCCCGCTGCCCGTCGCGGTCCGAAACGGCAGCCAATTCACCTTTCAAGACAATGCTGAATTAGGCTATGGTTTCGCCGCCCAACTAGCCTATGTTCACCCACTATTGGCCGCTCATTTAGGTGTGACCTACGCGCTGCGTTCCTCCAATGATATCGTGTTTGCGTTTAGCGACGGATTAGACGCTTTTAGTGTATTTGGCGGAGTTACTTACAGTCTTCATCACAACCTCAGATTGAACGCTGATTTCTCTTACGTTACGGCAACGCAATCAGGGTTTCGTAATGAAAATGGCATTGACGGCGCTGTCAATATTGTTTGGTCTGCATGGAAAGATACTGAAATACTTGCGGAAATTGGTTATGACTCTGTCGATAATTTTGGCGCAGGAAATGAATTTTTCTTCGCAAATGACAATAATGGTGAGGTCGGCGGTTATTTATCAATTCGCCGAAAATTTTAGTATTTTTATTAAAAACAGCGACAAACATCAATTCTGGGTTGCATCCAGTCTGGTGCCGCGTTATCAAACGCTCGGAATTTAGGGTTTGTTAACCTTTCGCTTGGCGACAGGGTACTACTACAATAGGGGAATATTATGTGGAAATGCCGCCCATCAGCCTGGATTTGGCCAGGAATTTTAGCCGTAGGCTTGCTTCTTTTGATCTCAATGTTCTTGAAAGCGGGTTCAATTGAAACTGACTTGACCAAGCGTGCGCTTGGGAAGCTTTCTTCAGATCACCCTTGGGCAAGTGTAGAACTTGATGGCCGTGATCTTTCCATAAGTGGTGTTGCTCCTTCCTTAGAAGCAAAACAAGATGCCTTGAAAATCGCTGACGGCGTGTTCCGTGACCGTGATGCTGGCACTTGGGGTGTTCGGGTTGTGGACGGTAGCGGAATTGATGAGCTGGCAGTCCAGTCTCCTTTCGTAACATCTGGCAAATTTGACGGATCAACAATTACGCTCTCTGGTTATGTCGGTTCAGAAACTGCAACAGGCGTTGTTGAAAAAGACGTTGTTGCTGCAATGCCTGACGCGACAGTTGTGAATGAACTGCAAGCGGCAGGTGGTAGTGTTGATGGACTAGGCGAGCAAATTGGTTTCGCCGTTGGTCAGGTCAAAGAGCTTGCTTCAGGTGAATTTAAAATCACAGACAGCAGCTTGGACATTTCTGGTGTTGCTAAAAATAACCCAACTTACGATGCCGTAAATGCAGCTTTGTCTGGCAGTCTTCCTGCTGGTTTGAGCTTAGGTAGCGCTGATATCAAACGACCAGCTGCTTCGCCTTATGTATTTTATGCGTCAAAATCAGTTGGTGGCATCGTATTGTCTGGATCAGTGCCGAATGGCGAAGTGCGCGAAGCTCTCAATGCGAAAGCTGGCGAAATCGCAAATGGTGGTTCTGTAACGGATAATATGGTTTTCGCTTCTGGCGCTGCTAGCAACTATCAAGAAGGCGCAAATTTTGCGATCGAAAAACTACGCACAGTAGAGAATGGTAGTGCTTCAATTTCTGGCAATGATTTCCGTTTCAAAGGTAACTTTGCAAACAGAGATGCCGAAAACGCATTCCGTGCGAAAATTGCAACTGGTGTTGTTGCTGGTCTAGCTGTTGGTAATCTCGCATTATCTTCTCCAGAGCCTGCACCTGCGGCGGAAGTCGTTGCAGTACCAGAACCTGCGCCTGCACCTGCACCAATCCCAGCATTCTCGCCATATATCTTTGGCGCGCAAAAATCCGCTGAAGGTATTGTTCTTGAGGGCAATGTTCCATCAGAAGATGCTCGTACTAATGTTGTTGCTCAAGCGGGTAGTTTAACCGATGGTTCTGTAACTGATAATTTGACAGTGGCAGATGATGCACCGGCAAACTTCGACCTTATGACATCATTTGGTTTGGCTCAGTTTAATCGCCTTGATACAGCTGAGTTGTCCACTTTCGGCGATACATTGTCGCTCAAAGGGTCAGCCACTTCACCAGCGGCCCAACGCTCTGTTGTAGGCTCACTTGATGCTGCGCCGACTGGTTTGAATATTGGTTCTACTAATATTGGAGTAACACCTGTATCGCCATTCACTTATGGTGCCACAGTTGGCGATGACGCATCGCAGATTACGCTGACAGGTAACGTTTCTTCTGACACATCTAAAGGCGCACTTGTTTCAAGTGCAAAAGGTGCTGGTTTTGAAACAGTTGTCGATCAGACAGAAATCAATGCTGGTGCACCATCTAGTTTTGTAAATGCTGCAAGCTTTGCAAATAAGATGGTATCGAACTTCTCTGAGGGTTCTGTTCAAATCTCTGATCAGAATATCAGCATCAATGGTGTAGCTAAAGATGCCGCTTCTTATACAGCCGCTCACGCGTCTGCTGACAGAATTGCTGCTGGCTATAAGCTTGTTGAGAAAAACATCGCGTTACCAACTGCCTCACCTTATCGCTTCTCAGCGGTGAAAAATGGTGGTGAAGTATCGTTTAACGGTTCTGTGCCTTCGGATGCTGTGAAAATCGGCCTCTCAGGTGCTGGCGGCTCAAAAGGCTGGAACGTTACTGATGCATCAACACTTGCAAATGGCGCTCCAGCTGGCTTTGTCGGTGCTACTCAATATGGCAACGACATGCTTGCTCATTTCACAGATGGTTCTGTACGTATCGAAGATACAGACATTTTCATCGATGGAACGGCGGCCACATCTGAAGGGTATAATATTGCAACTGCAGATGCTAAAAACCCACCAGAAGGCTTTACTGTTGTAAGCGCTGAGATCGATCGTACACCTGTTTCACCATTCACATTGAATGCGTCGAAAAAGGATGGTGTGAACGTGTCTGGGTTTTCACCAAGCCGTGAGGCAAGCATTGTGATGACTGCTGGTGCTAATCGTCAATTTGGTTCAGACTTGAACAGTATTGACTTGGCTATTGAAGCAGGCGCACCGGCTGGTTTCTCTGGTGCTGCCGTCAAAGGCTTTGAAGGTCTAGCCCAGCTTAACACTGGTTCGCTTGCCATCAGTGATACAACGGCAACTCTATATGGTGTTGTGCCAGTTAGTGGATCGTTGAATGATATCAAAGACGGCTTTGAAAAAGGTTTGCCTGAAGGTTTCACTGGAACGGCTATCCTATCGCAACTTACACCTCCGCCAGCGCCAGTTGAGCCAGAGCCAGCCCCTGTTTCACCATTCACATTGAATGCGTCGAAAAAGGATGGCGTGAAAGTGTCTGGGTTGTCACCAAGCCGTGAGGCGAGCATTGTGATGACAGCTGGTGCTAATCGTCAATTTGGTTCAGACTTGAACAGTATTGACTTGGCTATTGAAGCAGGCGCACCGGCTGGTTTCTCAGGTGCTGCCGTGAAAGGCTTTGAAGGTCTAGCCCAGCTTAACACTGGTTCACTTGCCATCAGTGATACAACGGCAACTCTATATGGTGTTGTGCCAGTTAGTGGTTCGTTGAATGACATCAAAGACGGCTTTGAGAAAGGTTTGCCTGAAGGTTTCACTGGAACGGCTATCCTATCGCAAGTTACACCGCCACCAGCACCTGTAACGCCAGAGCCAGTAGCATGTAGCGCCGGTATTTTGGAGACAATCGCCAAGAACAAGATTTTCTTCCAATCAGCGAAAGCAGGCATCTTGTCTGATAGCTTCGGCCTTCTTGACGGTGTTGCTGCTCAGATCATAAGCTGCCCTGAGGCACGCTTTGAGGTTGGTGGACACACAGACTCAGATGGTAGCGAAAGCTTCAATCAACGTCTGAGTGAGGCGCGTGCCAAGTCTGTTGTAGACTATCTTGTGAATGCAGGTGTATCGGCAGATCGCTTAAATGCAGTTGGGTATGGAGAAACGAACCCAGTTGTTGTAAACAACAGTAGAGAAAACAAAGCGAAAAACCGTCGCATTGAATTTTCGCTGATAAAAGCTAACTAGGGGGGAAACAGATTAATGGATTATCTAGTTCAACAATTATGGGTATTTCTGCTGATCGCATTGGTCATTGGACTGATCGTCGGCTGGTTTACATGCAAGCCAAAAGAAAGCCAGGGGAAATAAACCATGACAATGCTCGTACTATATTCACTACTGCTTATTGCACTCGCTTATGTCATCGGTTGCATTCTTGGGTGTCTTGCCCGCCGTTTCTTCAGTGCCAAAGAAGAGCCGCGTTATGTCGCTCGTGCTGAAGATAACCGTTTCGGTCGACCAGCAGCTGTTGCTGGTGGCGCAGCGGCTGCGGCTGGTGTTGCTGCTGTTGCAGCGACTGCCGCAAAACCAAAGCCAGCGCCAGCGCCAAAACCGGCGCCTGTTGCTAAAGCGGCTCCAGCACCAAAAGTAGTTGCAAAGCCTAAGCCTGCAGCTAAAAAACCAGCAGCAAAGAAACCTGCTGCTGCGAAACCTACTGGTGGCGCTACACAAGCGAACATCAAAGCTTCTGCGGTAGAGATGAAAATCCCTAAAGCGCAAGCTGCAAAAGCTGCTGAAGCTGATGCTGCGGGTAAAAGACCACTTGTCCTTGGCGCACCACTTGGTAGCGGCAAAGACAACTTGAAGCGTGTAAAAGGCATCGGTCCGGTTAACGAGAAAAATCTCAACGGTCTCGGCATCTATCACTTCTCGCAAATCAGTGCTTGGAAACAAAAAGAAGCTGATTGGGTTGGTACATTCCTAGCATTCCCTGGTCGTATTGACCGTGAAGACTGGATTTCCCAAGCTAAGCTTTTGGCTGCTGGTAAAGATACAGAGTTTTCAAAGCGCGTGGATAAAGGCCAAGTTGGTTCGTCCAAGGGCAAAAAATAACGCATTGAAGAAAACACGAATAATGACCGGCGTTTGGAAAAACGCCGGTTTTTTTATGTCTCTTGTTTACGTTTGATTGATCAGCCTGCGTCCAATTGTCCGCGCTTAATGCGCGTTAGCGTCAGCTTCCTTCAGTAGTTCTTTGATGGCGTTGACGGTTTCGTCACCCATTATGCTTGGTACATGGCCTTGGTTTGGCACTGTGACGCTTTTCATGGTGGGGTGGGCGCGGTCCATTGTTTCTAATGTCTCAGCGCTAAAGAGATCAGAATTGCCGCCACGAATGACGAGCAACGGTTTAGAACGTAGCGACAAGAATTGCGGCCACAGGTTTGGCGATTCAGAATCTCTCGATATTGGTGCCAATGTCTTTATTAGTGCCGGATCAAAATCAACGACAGGCTCGCCATCTTTATTCGCAAAGGTGAGGTGAGCTGCTTGGTGCCAATCATCTTCGCCATAATCTGGAAAACTACCTTTATGCACGGTCTTTAATACTTGTGCCGCATCAGGCCAATTTTTCGGTGTTGGCATTTGCGTCAAATAAGATTTGATCTTCAACAAGCCAGTAATATCGATGGTTGGTCCGATGTCGTGGAGGACAACCCCACTCATAATGCCTGGGCGCATAGAGCCGAGCAGCATGGCGATGATGCCACCGCGAGAGGTTCCAAAGATCACCACATCTTGCATACCCGCTGCAGCGATCGCGTTTAAGACGTCGCCTGCTTCGATCGCTGGCGTATAATTTTTCCAATTCGGGTCATAGTCAGACTGACCACGGCCACGATAATCGAGTGATAAAACCCGACGTGGTTGCTCAGGGTCTTGGCTGATCAATCGGGCAATCGCATCAAAGTCACGTGTGCTGCGTGTTAGTCCTGGCAAACAGACGAGGGGAGTGTTTGTTGATAAACGGTCCCCATAATCGCGCCCACGTATGGTTAGACCATCAAATGTAGAGCATGAAAACTCTGTCCAAATATCTGCATTCCTATTTGCTGACATGTCGCCACCCAGATGATTGATTGTTTGACCCTTGGTTTATGGCAGGTGCCCCGCAATGACAAGAGCGCATCCACAACCAACCTTAACGTTCAAACTAGGTTGGGCGGCCTTTGTTCAGGTCTTTCTTGATTGAAAGAGGGGCGTTTTCTAATCTGTGGCGATAGACCTGAAAGTTTTCCATAACCCGCTGAACGTAATTACGCGTCTCGGCAAAAGGGATCATCTCGACCCAATCAATCGCGTCAACGGCGTTGCGACGTGGATCACCGAAGCGTTTGATCCATTCATCAGACCGGCGCGGACCTGCGTTGTATCCAGCAAAACCCAAAATATAAGACCCGCCAAAACGTTTGATCAGTTGATTTAAAAAGGCACTGCCAAGTTTCGCATTGTAAGCGCCGTCACGGGTCAATTTGGATGGGCGGTAAGCAACCCCAATCCTTCTCGCTGTGAGTTTCGCCGTTGACGGAAGAAGCTGCATGAGGCCGCGTGCATCTGCATGGCTAACGGCCCCCACATTAAAGGCGCTTTCTTGGCGGGCGATTGCATAGGCCATTGCTTTATCTTGGTTCGAGATGCCAGCTTTGCGCGGGATAGCGCCGAGGGGGAAGGCAAGGCGAGGGACATTGACGCCTTTTGATAACGCCAGCTTGCCGACTTGCAGTGAAATCGGGAAGAGACGGTTTTGATCAGCTAATACGGCCAATAGAGTAACATCAGCCGGATTGGTGAGGGTTTGCGCTAAATGACGATAGAAGATGCCTGTGCGGCCTTTTTGACCTGCTTCATCGAGGCGGCGAATGACTTGCACAAACAAGTGCCGTTCAAAACCAGCCTTTGCAGCAGCCGTTTTGGGCAGCTGTGCTAATGCAATCGAGCTATGACCAAGCTGACGAAGGGCGAGCTGTCCATAATAGGTGTGTGGATAGCGCGCCGCTTGCTGATAGGACTGTTTCGACTGACCGTTTGAACCCAGTGCTTGGTGGGCACGGCCAGTCCAGTAATGAGCACGGGAAAGGGAAAGGGGCTTGTCTGAAATTTCGCGAATTTTAATGAAATGACGAAGAGCGGTTTTCGGGTCTTTTGCAAAGCGAAGCGCGTACCATCCGGCATGGAATTGCGCGTCGATACGATCAACCGCGCGATCTGTCGAAAATTGCGAGACGATTTGATAAGCAAGGCGAGGGTGACCTGCTTCTAACACTTTGCGCGACACAATGCGGCGTTCAATCCACCATTCACGTAAATCTACGAGGCGAGATGGATCGCGTGGTGCTTGGACCATGACTTTACCCGCTGACACCCAATTATCTGCACGACGCAAATGTTGGACGCGAGCGAAGAAGTAGGCTGGATCAGATTTGGCAGAAGCAGGAAGGTTCGCAAGTAGGCTGCCTGCATTTTTTTGTCGTCTGATCACTGCGATTCGCGCATTCATCAACGCGCGGTTGCTGCGTGAAACTTTTGGTGCAAGACGAAGGGCAGCATTCGCACGCTCATCATAAAGCAAACGGCTTGCACGGGCTTCATGGTCGCGACGAGACAATAGATTGCCGTATGATTTTAAGATGCGCGCCTCAAGCGAGCGGCTGAAATTCTGATTGACCCAATACTTACGTAGGTTGCTTGTTGCTCGGCTTCTATCACCACTTGCAAGCAGTGATTTGATTTGGAGCATCTTCCCATCATCGGTGGAAGGTTCTTGTGGCAGAGAACGCGCGACCCATGCCGCAGGCTTTGCGCGCTTAACCAGCGTGTTTTCTCGTGCCAACCGCATAGCCGCACCACCAGGCCAATTATTCACCTCTTGGCTATTCTTAAGCAAGGTCGAATGAGAAAAACCTCGTGTGGATGTGGTTGAGATCATCCATGCGGCGATCTTTTTATCGAGCGGATGACGAAGGGCAGCTTTTGCTCGAAGTGCACCCGCGCCATCTTTTTTATCGAACGATGCAAAGAAGCTGCGCAAGGGGGCAATAGAATGACCCTTAGTCGATGGGCCGCCTGCCAAAGCCTTCTGGGATGTTCGCGCCACTGTGGTTTGCGGCGTGCCTATATAGCTCGGGCGAACGACAGGGAATGGAATAAGTTGACCAACGGCTGAAGGGGTAGCGGCCGCCGCTGGCGCGATTGCCAACGTCGTTGCGGCTTGATCCACCTGATGGGCAGGGCGCGGAGACGGGAACGGGATCAGTTCTTGGGCTTTAGAAAATGAGCCATAAACGCTCAAACTTCCAAGAAGGCTTGCGCCCGCAATAACTGTAAAACGGCAGAAATGGTTCGCAAAAGGCTTCATTACTCAACTCATACAAAAGGTGCCTGTCGGCAACACCCCAACCCATAAGTGACGAATTTGCCCTAAACTGATTAAAGAAACATTCATTATGCCATTTACCCTATCGAAAATTCGTGTATTACCAATCGGCTGAATATGAGCTCAAGGCCTTGTTATCGTGTGATGCGGAACTTATGGTTTCGAGGCTATATTTAAGCAATCAATTGGAATTGTCGGGGTGAACGCCCCAAACGGTTAGTTGAAGGACCACAGGGTTATGTTTCAAGGATCAATGCCAGCTTTGGTAACGCCATTTTCAAACGGTGCTTTGGATGAAGAAGCGTTTGTGAAATTCGTTGAATGGCAAATCGAACAAGGGTCTCATGGTTTTGCGCCAGTGGGGACCACAGGTGAATCACCAACATTGACCCACGATGAGCATAAACGTGTGGTCGAGCTTTGCGTTAAAACGGTTGCAAAGCGCGTTCCTGTTGTTGCGGGTGCTGGTTCAAACAACACCGCTGAAGCGATTGATCTTGCAAAACACGCTGAAAGCGTCGGCGCTGATGGCGTTTTGGTTGTAACGCCTTATTACAACAAACCAACGCAAGCGGGTCTTTATGCGCATTTTAAAGCGATTAATGACGCAATCTCGATCCCGATCATCATCTATAATATCCCGCCTCGTAGCGTGGTTGATATGTCGGTTGAAACGATGGCAGCCTTGTTTAACGACTGTGAAAACATTGTCGGCGTTAAAGATGCGACTGGCGATTTGGCCCGTGTTGCTTTGCAGCGCATGGCAATGGGCACAGACTTCATCCAGCTTTCTGGTGAAGACATGACTGCACTTGCTTTCAATACACATGGTGGCCGCGGCTGTATTTCGGTTACAGCCAATGTCGCGCCGCGTCTATGTTCTGAGTTTCAAACAAAAACGCTCGCGGGTGATTTTGCTGGTGCGCTAGAAATTTTGGATCGTTTGGCACCGCTTCATCGTGCAATTTTCTTGGAGCCAGGCGTTGCTGGTGCCAAATATGCTTTGTCGAAACTTGGTGTTTTGAACAACGAAGTTCGCCTTCCTCTTACGACCATTTCTGAAGCTGTTGAGCGCGAAATTGATGCAGCCCTCATTCATGCTGGTCTGTTAAATTGAATGCAGGTTGATGGCCAATAAGAAAGCAAAAAAACCGTCTATTAAAGTCGCCGCCGATAATCGCAAGGCGCGCTATAACTATGAAATCGTGGAAACGATTGAGGCGGGCTTGCTACTAACAGGCACCGAAGTGAAGTCGTTGCGTGGAGGCAAGGCGACGATTGCTGAGAGTTATGCCAGTGACGAAGGCAATGAGATTTGGCTGATTAATTCCTATATTCCTGAATATTTGGAAGGGAACCGATTTAATCACCAGCCGCGCCGCCGTCGCAAGCTTTTGTTGCACAGAAAACAAATTGACAAAATGTCTGCCTCCATTCAACGAGACGGCATGACGCTGATACCGCTGAAGGTTTATTTCAATGATCGTGGGCGGGCGAAGATCGAACTTGGTCTTGGCAAAGGTAAGAAGTTGCACGACAAGCGCGAGACGGAAAAGCGTCGCGATTGGAACCGTGAGAAATCACGGCTCATGCGTGATCGCGGATAAGTGCCGCCAAGTGTGCTTTATGCGTCGATACGCTCGCGCATGGTTTTGAACACATCTTCAAACATCTCAGGTGTCAGTCGGTTCGTGTTCGTGTTGTAGCGCGAGCAATGATAGCTATCAAATATCATCAAGCCTGCTTCCGTCTCATGCACTGCGCCGTGGGCGAAGGGGTGCGTTTTGAGCGGAATAGAGAAGGTGCGCAATAAGGTATCGTGAGCGATGCGCCCGAGAACCAAGAAACCCTTAAGGTTCTTGTATGAGGCAATTGTGTTTTGCAGAAACGGTCGACAGGTCTTTATTTCCTCAGTCGTCGGTTTGTTTTGCGGTGGAACGCAACGCACTGCATTAGTGATGGCAATGTCATGCAGGGTCACCCCGTCATCAGGGTGCTTATCGTAAGTGCCAGATGAGAAGCCAAATTTCGCAAGCGTTTCATAAAGAAGGTCACCAGCATAATCACCGGTAAAGGGACGACCTGTTTTATTCGCCCCGCGCAAACCGGGCGCCAAGCCAACAATCAATATTTTGGGGTCTTGGTCGCCAAATGTTGGAACTGGCCCGTTGAACCATATCGGTTCAGTTTTTTTGTAGCCACCGATGAAGTCATGCAGGCGAGGGCACAAGTCGCAGGTATAGGGTGGATCAATTAAAAAAGCGGGATCAGATGAACTGGATCCCGCTTTAGAATTCTTAGTCATAGGCTCAACTTCTACCTAGTACTCAGCCGCAACGACATCATCTTGGTAATCATCTTCTTGATCACCGCCGATTTCGCGTTCTGGGCGTTCTGATGGATCGCGTCCAATTGAGTTGCGCAATGTGTTGAGGTCAATGAAATTGTCAGCTTGACGACGAAGGTCGTCAGAAATCATCGGAGGCTGCACGCTCAGCGTTGAAACAACACTTACCTTGCGGCCTTTGCGTTGGATTGCTTGCACGAGGGAGCGGAAATCACCATCGCCTGAAAATAGAACCAAGTGATCTACATGTTCAGCAGCTTCAAACATATCGACAGCAAGCTCGATATCCATATTGCCTTTAACTTTTCTACGGCCTTGTGAGTCCGTGAATTCTTTGGTTGGTTTTGTAACAACGCGGTAACCGTTGTAATCAAGCCAATCAATTAATGGGCGGATGGATGAGTATTCTTGGTCGTCTGCGAGAGCCGTGTAGTAATAGGCACGAAGCAAGTAGCTTTTTTGTTTGAAATCTCTCAATAGCCGACGGTAATCGATCTCGAAATCTAATGAACGTGCTGTTGCGTAAAGATTCGCACCATCAATAAATAGCGCTACTTTTTCACGTGGGTCGAACATAATGTGTCTCCGCTTGGGATGGCGTTTTTGCCATTCTTTTCTTTATTTGGGTCGGTTAAGGGAGAAGTTCTGAGAAAGCAACAAAAATCCGCAATTGATCTGTGAAAAGCCTAAATATGATACTTTTTTACTATTAAAATAGTTACATTTTGTGATGCGTTTGCAACTGATGCGTGTATCGAATGGCTGTTAAGTAGGCAGTAAACTCTTCTTTTGTAATCCTTGATTTTTTCATATTTCAGCGTATAAGTCCGTTTAAATATGTTCCCCGTATAATTCTGGAGATTTGTCATGGCTCGCGTTACCGTAGAAGACTGTGTCGATAAAGTACCTAATCGCTTTGAGCTTGTTTTGCTCGCAGGACACCGCGCCCGCAATATTTCAACTGGCGCTGAAATCACAATTGACCGTGATAACGACAAAAACCCTGTTGTTGCGTTGCGTGAGATTGCTGATGAAACAATTTCGCCGGAAGATCTCAAAGAAGACTTGATTCATTCTCTACAAAAACATGTTGAGGTTGATGAGCCTGAAGCGAATATTGTGCCGGTTGTTGAAGCTCCGCAACCTATGGTTGATGTGATGCCAATGGCGCATGACAGCGATCAGCCAGAGGTGAGTTATGATGCAATTTCAGAAGAAGAGCTGCTACGTGGCCTCGAAGGTCTCGTTCCACCAGATCGTTCTGACGATTACTAAGGTTTGGTCCAAAATCTTTATTTGATCATCTGTAAAGGTGGTCTACATTGAAAACGTCGATTGGTCTCAATCGGCGTTTTTTGTTTTGTACTCCCGTGTGAAGCAATATTCCCCCAGCGTGCGGCAAACAGAGTTTTTGAGGAATGATAAGACAGTTCGAACTTGTAGAACGTGTATCGCGGTATAATCCGGATACCAATGAAGCGTTGCTAAACAAGGCTTACGTCTATGGTATGACCAAGCACGGGCACCAACAGCGTGCCTCAGGTGACCCGTATTTTTCCCATCCCCTAGAAGTTGCCGCTATTCTGACTGATATGAAGCTTGATGACGCGACCATAGCGGTTGCTTTGTTGCATGACACAATTGAAGATACCGATGCTACCCGCGCAGAGATCGACGAACTGTTTGGGCATGAGATTGGTGGCTTGGTTGAAGGGCTGACAAAAATTCAGCGTCTCGATTTAGTATCGAAAGAAGCAGCACAGGCTGAAAACCTTAGAAAGCTATTGCTTGCCATATCGGATGATGTGCGCGTGCTTATCGTTAAGCTTGCTGACCGGCTCCATAATATGCGCACGCTTCATTACGTGCCGATAGAAAAGCGCAAACGGGTGGCTGAAGAAACCCGAGACATCTACGCGCCTCTAGCAGGGCGCATGGGTATGCGGGAAATGCGTGAGGAACTCGAAGACCTCGCCTTTAAAGTGATCAACGAAGACGCCTTTGAAGCGATCAGCAAACGACTAGAAGAATCCCACTCCACAAATATACAAAACATCGAAATCATCGTTGAAGAAATATCCGAGCTTCTATCCGATGCGGGGATTGATGCTGTTGTAAGTGGGCGCGAGAAGAAACCCTATTCAATCTTCAAAAAAATGGAACGCAAAGATGTCGGCTTTGAGCAGCTGTCTGATATTTATGGTTTCCGGATTTTAGTGGACGACATAGCCGCCTGTTATCAATGTCTCGGCATTTTACATACCAAATGGTCGACGGTTCCAGGGCGCTTTAAGGATTTCATCTCAACACCAAAACAAAATGACTACCGCTCCATCCATACAACGCTTGTTGGTCCAGGCCACCAACGGGTGGAATTGCAAATTAGAACGCAAGAAATGCATGAGATCGCAGAATATGGTGTGGCAGCCCACTCGATTTATAAAGACCGCTCAAATGAGAACGCGTCACCATCAATGGTGCTTCAACATGATAGCTACGCTTATCAATGGCTACAAGACACCGTAAATTTGTTGGCAAGATCGAGTTCAGGCAGTGAAGAGACGTCGATAGACTTCCTTGAAAACACCAAGCTTGAGCTTTTTCAAGATCAGGTTTTTTGTTTTACGCCAAAAGGTCGCTTGATTTCTTTGCCTCGTGGAGCGAATTCAATTGATTTCGCTTATGCGCTCCATACTGATATTGGCGACACCTGTGTCGGGACAAAGATAAATGGCAGAATTATGCCGCTTGTCACTGTGCTGAGTAATGGCGATGAAGTGGAAATTCTGCGTTCTCCAGCCCAAAAACCATTGGCGGTATGGGAAAGCCTTGTGGTGACAGGTAAGGCGCGGGCAGCAATTAGACGTGCCACGCGCGCAGAGGTGCGCCGTCAATATGCAAGTCTAGGTAAGCAGTTGATGATGCGCCAAATGGAGCTTTTGGAAAAAGACTATTCTGATGATTTGATACTAGAGGCAGCAGAAAAGCTGGGCATTGGAGAGGTTGACGAGCTCTTGTCGCGCATAGGGCGAAGTGAGATGTCTCACAATGAAGTGGTCAATGTCTTATTTCCCGAACTAGCAAAGCATACCGACGAGCAGCCTGTAACCGGTGTCGTCGCGGGTGAGGGATGGTTTGGCATTGGATCAAATGCCTTGAAATTCCGCGTCCCTGGGATTTCGCAACAAGAACGCTCGAAAGACGGCAAAATTAATGTTCGCGGTTTTGCGTCTGATATGTCGATTAAATATGCCCCTGATGGGGGAGCCGTCCCTGGAGACCGGATTGTTGGGATATTAGAGTCTGGCGTCGGCGTTACGATCTACCCCATTCATGCAGCTTCCCTCAGCCAGTTTGATGACCTTCCAGACCTTTGGCTCGATGTTAGATGGGATGCTGAAGGTGTGGCAGATCAACTTTTCCCCGCAAGAATTGTTGCCAGCGTACTCAATGAGCCTGGAGCGCTTGCACAGATTGCCCAAATCATTGCAAACCACGGCTGTAACATTGAACGCTTAGAGTTGTTGCAAGGGGCCGCTGATTTCACAGACATTGAGGTCGACTTACTTGTTCAAGACCTAAAGGCGCTCAATGGCGTGATGGCTGATATTCGACGGTGTGCTGTAGTGAGTACAGTGACGAGAATAAATAAGTAGAGTTTAGAGGAACCAATAATGACACAAGATGAAGTTTTAGCAGTTTTCCGCAAGGCTGGCGCTATCCTTGAGGGACATTTCATTTTGTCTTCTGGTTTGAGAAGTCCTGTGTTCTTGCAAAAAGCCAAAGTTTTCCAATACCCTGATCAGACAGAAATCCTGTGTAAGGCGCTTGCTGAAAAGATCATTGATGCAGGCTTTGGAAAAGTTGATGCGGTGATCGGCCCTGCGGTTGGCGGTATTATTCCCGGTTATGAGACCTCACGCCACATGAAAGTGCCAGCAATGTATGTTGAGCGCCAAGACGGCATCTTTACACTGCGTCGCGGCTTTGAGCTTGATAAAGGGGCGAAGGTTGTTGTGGTGGAAGACATTGTAACAACAGGTCTATCTGTTCGTGAATGCATAAAGGCGCTTGCCGATGTTGGCATTGAAACCGTTGCTGTTGCCTGTTTGATCGATCGCTCAGCTGGTGAGGCGGATGTCGGTAAACCGCTGATCTCACTAACGCAATATAAAGTTCCAGCCTACGAAGCTGACAAACTGCCTCCAGAACTTGCTGCTATCCCTGCAACAAAACCTGGAAGCCGAGGCTTGCAATAGGTTGAAACGGGCGTGAAGGTAATTATCTAGGTTAAACAGATTAATTAGATCTGAAATGTAAATTTAAGCGGCTCCTTAGGTAAATATTACGAACTTTGCGACATATTTGAATTCATGATTTTTAAACGCCGAAATAAAGAGACCTTTGGTCAGAAAATGCGCGTCGCCCTTTGGCCGCGGCGTTCGCTTTGGCGTAGTATTAAGTACCTGATGTTGCGGGTTCTTCGCTTAACAGCTTCGCCGCATGTGATCGCGATGGGTGTTGCGGCAGGTTCATTTGCATCGTTTACACCGTTTTTGGGTTTTCACTTCGTCATCGCCTTTGCGATCTGTTTCGTTATGCGCGGTAGCTATGTTGCTGCTGCCACTGGAACATTCTTCGGTAACCCGATCACGTTCCCATTTATTTGGGGATCTGTTTTGACCGCAGGGCGTTGGATTTTATACGGCCCATCGCGCGAAGGTGCGCCGGAAATTAAGGTGCCAGAACTAAGCGCCGACATGATCTGGAATTCGTTTGACGTGGTTTGGCCTGTCATCAAAGCGATGGCGGTTGGATCACTGCCTGTTGGTATTCCAGTAGCGTTCGTGATTTATCTCATCGTTCGCCAAATGGCTCGCATATATCAAACGTCGCGTTTGAAAATGTTGGCCGATAAAGCGAAGACAAATTGGGCGAAACGGTTGGATAGCCAATTACTCGCTGAATATGAGGCTGAATTGGCTCGTTCCGAAGCGCTAAAGAGTGCGGGTGTTAAGAGCGTGAAAAGTACAGTCAAAGATAACGAGGTATCCTCATGATCATCGGGCTGGGTTCGGATTTGATCCGTATCACACGGATAGAAGATACCCTTGCCAGATTTGGTGATCGCTTTACCAACCGTGTATTCACAGACGTTGAACGCAAAAAGTCAGACAAACGAGCGGAACGCGCAGCTTCATATGCAAAGCGTTTTGCAGCCAAGGAAGCTTGTTCTAAGGCGCTTGGCACTGGTTTGAGTAATGGCGTTTACTGGCGCGATATGGGGGTGGTGAATGCACCTTCTGGTAAACCAACCATGTTGCTGACTGGTGGGGCCCAAAAATGGCTTCAATCAATGATGCCAGAAGGCCACACTCCTTCAATACATCTCACCATAACGGATGATCATCCGTGGGCGCAGGCTTTCGTTATTATTGAGGCGTTGCCTGATCAGGCGAACATCGTTAAAAGCACCATGTAAATAGAGTCTCCCGTGCTTATTTGTGTTTAATCACAAAGAGGGCATCTAACCGACGAAGCGATCATGGAAAATTCTGATAATATCAAAGAAGAAGGCGGTATCGGCGAAACTATCAAGGTTATCGTTCAAGCCTTGTTGTTGGCATTGGTGCTGCGCACGCTCATTGTACAGCCTTTTAGCATCCCATCGGGTTCGATGAAGGGGACACTATTGGTTGGGGACTATTTGTTTGTCTCGAAATATTCCTACGGTTATTCAAAATATTCCGTTCCGCTTGACCTTATCCCGTTTTCGGGCCGAATTTTTGAAGGTAAGCCAGAACGTGGTGATATTGCTGTTTTCCGTCTGCCGACTGATACATCGACTGATTACATAAAACGCGTGATTGGTCTTCCTGGCGATACAATTCAAATGAAAGACGGCGTGCTGCACATTAATGGCACTGCTGTTAAACGTGAGAAGGTCGCTGATTTCAACGAAGAGGGCAGCGCCCAGTTTGCTGATCAATATCGCGAAACATTGCCGAACGGGAAGACGTTCTTGACGCTTGATCTTGTTCCAAACGGTCATGCAGACAACACGCAAGAATTTAAAGTCCCTGAAGGCAAGTACTTCATGATGGGCGATAACCGCGATAATTCGCAAGATAGCCGTTTTAGCAATGTTGGTTTTGTGCCAATTGAAAATTTCGTTGGTCGAGCAGAATTCCTTTTCTTCTCTATTGATCAGGGAACCCATGCTTGGGAAATTTGGAAATGGCCGACAAGTGTGCGGTTTGATCGGTTGTTTAATGGCTTGAAAGCTAATCGATAAATGACAGCCAGTGATGCGGAAAAACCTGATCTGACAGCGCTGCAAAATACGCTGGATTACCGTTTCAACGACGTTGAATTTCTCATCCGCGCTTTAACTCACCGTTCTTCGTTGCCCGGTGGCGGGGATGATGCATCACTGTCTTATCAACGGTTAGAGTTTATGGGCGATCGCGTTCTTGCTTTAGTCATTGCCGATCTTCTCTATGAATCCTTTCCTGAAGCGGAAGAGGGCGAGTTGGCCCGTCGATTGACAGGGTTGGTACGCAAAGAAACATGTGCAGACGTAGCGCGGGACTGGAACGCTTCTGATTATATCTTAGTTAGTGAGGCTGAACGCCGTGGTGGCGGCCATGAACGCGATGCCATTTTGGGCGATGTGTGTGAATCAGTGCTCGCTGCCGTCTATTATGATGGTGGGATAGATGCTGCACGTAAGCTCATAACAGATAACTGGCACGCTCGAATGATGAGTTGGTCAAAGCCACTGCGTGACCCTAAAACGTCACTCCAAGAATGGGCGCATGGCAGAAAACTTGAGACGCCAAGTTACATAGAAATTTCCCGTTCAGGGCCAGATCATGCCTTAACATTTGTCATTGAAGTAGATGTTAAGGGCAAAAAGAATGCACGAGGCAAAGGGGCATCAAAGCGCGAAGCCCAACAAAAAGCCGCATCAAACTTCCTTTTGCGCGAAGGAATATGGGAAGACGATTTTCATGACGAATGAGCTTGATACCAAATGTGGTTTTGTGGCGCTAATTGGCGCGCCCAATGCCGGTAAGTCTACCCTTTTAAACCGTTTAGTCGGCGGCAAAGTGTCGATCGTTTCTCATAAGGTCCAAACAACCCGTGCGCTTGTGCGGGGCATTATGGCGCATGAGAAAACGCAGATTATCTTTGTTGATACGCCGGGCCTGTTTCAACCCAAACGCCGTCTAGACCGTGCCATGGTCAACAAAGCGTGGGATGGGGCTGGTGATAGTGATGTCGTTGCGCTCTTGATCGACGCCCAAAAGGGTGTGCGTGAAGATGAAGAACGCATTTTGGCAAACCTCAAGGATCGCAAGCAAAAAGTGATCTTGCTCCTCAATAAAATTGATATGGTAAAGCGCGAGAGCTTGCTTGCCCTTGTTGAGAAAATCTCAGCAGAAGTTGAGTTTCAGCAAACCTTTATGATTTCAGCCGCCAAAGGGGATGGCTGTGAAGACTTGCTTGATTATTTGGCAAAAGAGATGGCTGTTGGTCCTTGGCTTTATCCTGAAGATCAAATGTCTGATTTGCCGATGCGCCAGCTTGCAGCTGAAATTACCCGAGAAAAGCTCTTTGAGCGCCTCCATCAAGAACTGCCTTATTCTTTGACGGTGGAGACGGAAAGCTGGAAAGAGCTTAAGGGCGGTGATGTTCGGGTTGAACAGACCGTATTCGTTCAACGTGACAGCCATAAAAAGATTTTGCTCGGCAAGGGCGGCCAGACCGTGAAAGCTGTGTCTCAATCCGCTCGCAAAGAGCTACAAGAAATGCTGGAACAGAAAATCCACTTATTCTTGTTCGTCAAAGTACGTGAAAAATGGCTTGATGATCCCGAACGGTATCGGGAAATGGGCCTAGACTTCACAGACTAACGCTTCGCCCCGCCCAAGCATTCACGTCCAATACTCGTTTTTGTGATTCAAGGTGACCGATGGCCCTATGGCTATTGATCAGGCGAGTACCTATTTCAGATTCAGTAACAAACCGCTAACCAACAAAACCAAGCACCACATCGCTTCTGGTTTTGATGATCGGCTAAAATAGACAAGAACAATAATTAACCAGAGGTCATCAAGACGACCGGCAAACTGAAAGAGGGTATTATGACAAAAGCATTATTAGGAATACTCGTCGTTGCATCCACTGTGCCGTTTTTGGCAGGTCATAGTGAAGCGAGAGATCGCGGATTTGGTGTGCGTTTCATCGCTCAAGACAAAATCACTTTCGAGAATGATTATCAGACCACATACGTTGAAGCTGCTTCTACATTTGATGGCATCAACATTGATGAAGATGTGTCAGCTGACGATAAATAAAACACTTCAAGGCTCATTGGCTAAGTGAATAGCCGTGGGGTGATGAGCAACTTAAATGAAAGACGGGGTAGCAATGACAAAATTTCTGATGATGGCGGCTTTATTGGCAGCAATTGGTAGCGTTACGACTGAAAGAGCTAACGCAAGAGGTGGCAGCTTCCTTGGCCAGTCAACAGATCTGTTTGAGAGCAATGGCACTTCCAGTTCTAAATCAAGAAAGAAAGCGAAGGGCGCTTCGTCAACGAATGACGGTAAGCGTTCTAAGCGTGGTAAGCGTAAGAAGTAATAACCTGTATATTGGGACGTCCTGTATCCGATATAACCTGCCAGCATACTCTTTGAGTTTGCTGGCTTTTTTATTCGTCATAATACCGAACAAATCCTTCTGGCTGTAACGAAATGAGGGTGGGCGCCGTCGGCAATGTATTGAGTGACACAATAAGCTCGCTGCCCGCGCGGTGCTCAATGGGGAAGCCTTTACCCATTTGTTGCAGGAAATCATTCAATGAAAACGAACTAAAAGCGTGCATCGGTAAGACAACGCTGGCATTCAACCGCTTTACGACTTTTGCCATATCTTCAAAATTCATTGTCACGCCACCATCAACGGGCACCATCAAAACATCGAGGCGACCAATCTCGGCGTAATGCTCATCGGTTAAAAGGTGGTGCAGGTGGCCAAGGTGCCCAATGCACAGGCCACCCATCTCGAAAATAAAAATCGAATTGCCGTTCTTTTCATGATGGCCAGAAAAAGAACTGATGTCTGTTGTGACATTGCGGATGATGGTTTCATCAATTTGGATATTGTACTGCGCTGGTTTTCCGTTTTGCTGCCAACCGGGCAAAACATGGGTAATGCGTTTGTCGGGAAAGGGAGTGAAATGGGTGATGTGGGCATGGTTCATCGTCACCACATCTGGAATGACATTGGGGCCAGCAGTGCCAGAATAATCTGTCGCAATGGTGAGGCCTGTTGCATCTTCAATTCTGAAAGTTGAATGCGCCACATAACTAATGCTGACTTCACCGATCCCAAGCTTGCTTTGGGCTGTTAGATCAATAGAGCTGCTCGCCCGCCTAATGCCGCCCGATTGGTTATGAGCCACCGCCTGACACGTACTGCGCGGGGTAAGGCGCTCTGTCTGGCTGAAAGCTGTGTTTGTGCTTAGAAACAGTGAGCAAGCCACTGTAACAGCGGTGAATAGGGTGCCTGCATGTCGTCCAGTAGGAATTGCCATTAGAAATCTCCTCTGTTGCCGATGTCTTTTTCAGTGACCTTTATTCGTGATCCTTTCTGGTGATCAGTCTTAGTGTCTCTTTCTTATTTGCCCTTGGCAACCTATGAATATTGAATGGAATGGAAAGAAGACGCTCTAATTCTAGGTAGCCGCAAACATGGCGAGACCAGCGTGATCCTTGAGGTGATGACGGCAGAACATGGCCGCCACCTTGGGCTGGTCCGTGGCGGGCGCTCGCGCACCATGCAGCCGACCTTGCAAGCGGGCAATAAAGTCACGGTAACATGGCGTGCTCGGTTGGAAGATCATTTGGGCGTGTTCACAGTGGATCCGTTGAAGCTTCGCGCCGCACAATTGATGGAAAGCGCGATGGGGTTGCAAGGGGTGCAAACAATCGCCTCGCTGTTGCGGCTCTTGCCTGAGCGCGACCCACACGCAGGCCTTGCAGAAGCTGCCGAAATTTTGATTGAAAACCTCGATAGTGCCGAACTAAGTGCGGCACTTCTCGTGCGTTTTGAAATGGCGGTTCTTGAAGAGCTGGGTTTTGGCCTTGATCTTAGCGTGTGTGCTGCAACAGGTGCGACGCAAGAGCTGGTCTACGTCTCGCCCAAAAGTGGACGGGCTGTGAGCCGACGGGCAGGGCTTCCTTATCATGATAAAATGCTGGTCTTGCCTGCGTTTTTGTCCAGCATGGCGCCGTCAATTAGCGTTGAAGAAGTGACACCAGCTTTTGAGCTAACTCAATTCTTTCTCTCCCGCCATATTTATGAGCCTCGCGGGATTGAACCGCCGATTTCTCGTGAAGTTTTTGAGCGTGAGATCATAAAAACGATTAAGCGCACACAAGGCACAACAAAACCGTCGATTTTATAGGAAAGCGTGCGGCTATTGCTTGAGCGAATCAACTGTTTGTTTTAACCAGAACAGATGGGAAACACAGTTATACCGCCGGGTTCCGGTGATGAAAACGGCATTGAGCCGATCAATCTGAAATCTGCGCTTGAAGAGCGCTACCTCGCTTATGCGCTTTCGACCATTATGCATCGGGCTTTGCCAGATGTGCGTGATGGCCTGAAACCAGTGCACAGGCGCATTCTCCATGCCATGCGCGTGTTGAAGCTTGATCCAGGGCAGGGCTTTAAAAAGTCTGCTCGTGTGGTCGGTGATGTGATCGGTAAATTCCACCCGCACGGGGACCAATCGGTCTATGATGCGCTGGTGCGTTTGGCGCAAGATTTTGCGGTGCGCTATCCGTTGATCGACGGACAAGGCAATTTCGGTAACGTCGACGGCGATAATGCAGCCGCCATGCGTTACACGGAAGCCCGCATGACTGAAGTCGCACGGCTGTTGATGGAAGGAATTTCCGAAGACGCTGTTGATTTTCGTGAGACCTATGACGGTGAAGACGAAGAGCCAATCGTTCTTCCTGCTAATTTCCCCAACCTATTGGCCAATGGCTCCAGCGGCATCGCCGTTGGTATGGCAACCAACATTCCTCCGCATAATGTGGCTGAGCTCTGTGATGCATCGCTGCACCTGATCAAATTCCCGAACGCGGGCATTGAGAAGCTGGTTGATTTTGTACCGGGTCCAGATTTCCCAACTGGCGGCATCTGCGTTGAAGACCGCGCGTCGATTGTTGAAGCTTATTCCACAGGCCGTGGCGGTTTCCGCGTGCGGGCGCGTTGGGAGAAGGAAGATACGGGGCGGGGTGGCTATGTCATCGTTGTCACCGAAATTCCGTATCAGGTCCAAAAATCTCGCCTTGTTGAGAAAATTGCCGAATTGCTCATTGCGCGCCGCTTGCCATTGCTTGGTGATGTGCGGGACGAGTCGGCTGAAGACATCCGCCTTGTGTTGGAGCCAAAGAGTAGAACGGTTGATCCAGACTTGTTGATGGAATCGCTCTTCAAGCTCACTGATCTTGAAAACCGTGTTTCACTCAACATGAACGTACTGTCTCGCGGCACTGTGCCTAATGTGTTGGGCATCAAAGATGTACTGCGTGAATGGCTAGAACACCGCAAAGAAGTGCTTGTGCGCCGTTCCAACCATCGCTTGGATAAAATCAACCACCGCCTTGAAGTGCTCGATGGCTATTTGATCGCGTTTCTCAATATTGATGAAGTGATCCGCATCGTTCGTTACGAGGATGAACCAAAGGTGTCGCTGATTTCGACCTTCAGTCTCACTGAAGTGCAAGCCGAAGCCATCCTCAATATGCGGCTCCGTTCTCTCGCCAAGCTTGAAGAGATGGTCATTCGCAAAGAGCATGACGAACTAAGTGCCGAGAAAGAAGGCATAACAGCGCTGCTTGCTTCTGATGAGCTGCAATGGAAGAAGATTTCTGAAGAAATCCGCGAAGTGAGAAAGACTTTCGGACAAGACACAGAACTTGGTCGCCGCCGCACGACATTTGGTGAGGCCGCCGAGATTGATCTGGCAGAAATCCAAAATGCCATGATCGAGAAAGAGCCTGTTACCATTGTTGTGTCTGAAAAAGGCTGGATCCGCGCTATCAAAGGGCATATGGCCTCAACGGATAAGCTCCAGTTTAAAGACGGCGATAAGCTGCGCTCTGCCATTCATGCAGAGACGACCGACAAAGTGCTGGTATTTGCGACATCGGGTAAATTCTACACGCTCGGCGCAGACAAACTACCGGGCGGACGCGGACACGGCGAGCCGTTGCGCATTATGGTGGATATGGAGAACGACCAAGACATCGTCAGCGTCTTTATCCATAACCCAGAGCGCAAACTCTTGGTGACCTCCAATGTTGGCCGTGGCTTTGTGGTGCCGGAAAAAGACGTGATTGCTAATACGCGTAAAGGCAAACAGGTGCTCAATGTTAAAGGCACGGATGAAGCTTATCTCTGCGTGCCAGTCTTTGGTGATCATGTAGCCGTTATCGGTAAGAACCGTAAACTCTTGATCTTCCCACTCGACCAAATGCCTGAAATGGGCCGTGGGCAGGGTGTGCGTATCCAAAAATACAAAGATGGCGGCATCGCCGACATTCGCACCTTCCCAGCTGATGGCGCTCTATCATGGGTAGACAGCGCGGGCCGTCGTTATGATCGATCAATGGTTGAGCTGACCGAATGGATCGGCGAACGCGCCCAAGCAGGCAGAATGCCACCAATCGGCTTCCCAAAAACCAACAAGTTTGGCACAGGGCTGTTTAAGGGCGATATTTCGGACGCATAAGTGGATGTGACGGCCGTAACTAATGGAGTTATTGTCGCTTATACCCGCACAATCTTATTTCTAATGCGCCCCTTCCGGACCCGCATATAGCTGTGGAACCCCATTGCGCTGATGATAATCAGTCCGCCAATCAGTGTGTTTGTTGTGGGGCGTTCAAGGAAGATGACCCAGACTAAGATGGGCGCCAGCACCGTTTCTAATAAATAGAACATGGCGACTTCCGGTGCCGGAATGAAGCGCGGCGCGAGTGACATGAAGGCCATTGCGATGGGCGAGACAAGTATTGAGTTGATGATCAGGTATTCAGGCCGATCAAGCGTCATGCCGTAGCCTATGGCTAGCGGCAGAGAGAATGCTGCCGCAAAGAGACCTGCGAGAGCGGGGGCAAAGACGAGGTTCTTTCCGCTGCGCCTAATGAATATCACCTCACTTGCCAGCATCGTCGCGCACATAAGGGCCATCATATTGCCAAAGGTATTTGTCCCTTGGGTGGTGATGAAATCATCTATGGTGATTATAGCGATGCCTGAAAGCGCAACCAGAATTGTTATCCAAGTTAGCAGTGGGTGCCGCTCTCCCAAGACAATGGTTGAAAACACAATCGCGATTAAGGAGCTGAATGCAGTGATAAACACCAAATTGGCGGTTGTCGTGTGGTAGATTGCGACCACGAAGCCAACCGTCGCTATCGCGTGCATGATGCCGAGGATCAGCGTGTCATTGCCCTCATAAAACTTGGCGACAGTCAGGTTCATCCGCTTCAACACCATATAAACAGTGAAGAGGGTCAAAAACATAATTGGCCCGCGAATGGTGAGGGTTGTCCAGGGGTCGGTTTCAGCAAGCCGAATTAAAGGAATGTCGATGGCAAGCAGCACGCCACCAATTCCTGCTATCGCAAGCCCTTTGCGATGATCTGTAAGCACAGCCCCCTTAGACATTCCCGTTAGCTCGTGCTGCGATCGAGCTGGTGTCTTTCCCAGCCTCGGCTTGTTAGGACTTCATGTGGATCAAAGCGGACTTTGTAGTCCATTTTCCGAGAGCCTTCGACCCAATAGCCTAAATAGAGATAGGGCAGTCCATGGCGGCGGGCACGCTTAATGTGATCGAGGATCATAAAAGTGCCAAGGCTGCGATGGTCTTGGTTGGTATCAAAGAAAGAATAAACCATCGAAAGCCCATCTTCTAAAATGTCTGTAAGGGCGACCGCAATCAATTCACCTTCTCCGCGGCCTGTAAAGGCACTGTCTGGGGAGCGTCTGCGATATTCGATGAGCATCGTGTCTACGTGGCTATCTTCAACCATCATGGAATAGTCGAGGACCGACATATCGGCCATACCGCCTTCTTGATGTCGGTCATCAAGATAGGAGCGAAACAGCGAATATTGTTCTGAGGTTGGGGCCGCTGGGACTTCAAGGCCAATAAGGTCAGCGTTTTTGCGGGCGACACGCCGCATTGACTTGGTTTCGTTAAATCCGCCTGCAAGCACCCGAATAGACATACAAGAACGACATGTCTCACACGCAGGGCGATAAGCAATATTCTGCGAACGGCGGAAACCCCCTTGGGTAAGCATGTTGTTTACCTCGGCGGCATTATCTCCAATGAGGTGGGTAAACACCTTTCGTTCCATCTTGTCCTTCAAGTAAGGGCAGGGCGATGGAGCGGTCAGATAAAACTGCGGAACGTCTTTAGGGTGATGAGACACAGCGTGACACTGCCTTTCGAGAGCATTATCGCTCTTGTCCATAAGGGTATCACGCTTTTTTTCAAATTCAATGCAGGCGGTTAAATATCGTCACGAATTATTGAAACTTACTTCAAATGCTCTGGAATAGCGTCTTTGTTTACGACCACAGCGCCAGATACGAAATCATGAAGTAGGCGACGTCGGGACGTGAAAAGGCCGACGAGAACAATAAAGGGGGTGAGAATTGTTGCGAAGAAATAAAACGCCAACCCATGGAAAATGGCCATAAGCGCATAGAGCTTGCGTCCGTCCATCATGCGAACTTCTAAACCAAGGGCACTCATGCCAGGTGTTGCAGCTTTGTCGCCGCCAGTGGTGAAAGCAACATAACCAATAACAATGGCGATGGAGAGCGGGCCGATAATTGCGGGAATTGCCAGCCATAAAAGACCGAACGTTGGAATGCCAACAACGAACAAAGCAAAAGTGGTGAGACCGATGATCACTGACAGAATGATGAAATCAATCACAAAGGCCATGAGGCGACGGGACAAGACCCCCTCAAACAAAGCGCCGTTGTTGGGGTAATCGAATGCATCTTCCTTTGGCAATATTTCCTGCGTGCTCACGTAATGCTCCCTGTTGTTTTCGCGGTATGCGACATAACCAATGTGGGAGTTGATTGACTAAACTGCAAGAATTCCACTCGATTTAGCCGTCTTTGTTGAGGATTTCCGCAGCTTTTGGTGCGAAATAGGTCAACATGCCGTTTGCACCCGCCCGTTTAAAGGCAATCAGGCTTTCAAGCATAGTGCGCTCATAATCAAGCCAGCCATTTTGTACGGCCGCCATAATCATCGAATATTCACCGGACACTTGATAGCCGTAGGTTGGCACTTCGAACGTGTCTTTCACGCGGCGAATGATGTCGAGGTAAGGCATTCCAGGTTTCACCATGAACATATCCGCACCTTCTTCAATATCGTGTTGAACCTCGCGCAAAGCTTCGTCGCTGTTTGCTGGATCCATTTGATAGGTGCGTTTGTCGCCGATTAAGGTGGCTTTGGTGCCGATCGCATCGCGGAACGGGCCATAAAAGGCCGATGCATATTTTGCCGCATAAGACATAATCTGCACATCCTCATAACCATGCTCATCCAAAGCAAGACGGATTGCGCCAACGCGACCATCCATCATATCGGACGGTGAAATGATGTCGGCACCAGCGGCAGCCTGCATGATTGCTTGCTGGCATAGGATGTAAACCGTCTCGTCATTCAAGATTTTTTCGCCGCTCATCACCCCGTCATGGCCGTGGCTTGTATAAGGGTCGAGCGCTGCATCTGTCATGAGACCAACGGGAATGCCTTCTGCTTTAATTGCACGACAGGCGCGGTTGACCAGATTATTCTCGTTTAGAGCTTCACTACCCTCACTATCGCGAATGGCGGGATCAGTGTTTGGGAATAGCGCAATGACTGGAATACCAAGATTGGCCGCGCGTTCGGCTTCTTTCACCACGTGGTCAACGGTATGCCGATAGATATCAGGCATAGAGGGAATAGGGGTGCTCTCGCCCGTTCCATCGGTTATAAACAACGGCCAGATGAAATCATTGGCGCTGAGCTGGTTTTCACTAACCATACGACGCGACCAATCAGATTTGCGGTTTCGTCGCATGCGATGGTGGTTCGTGATGGCGTTTACATCAGTTTTTTGGCGGTTTGGTTGCTCAGTCATATTGATATTTTCATCTATTAAGTTGAAAAGTGTTCAAAACTCTTCTCGGTGTAATGGTTTGGTACGGTGTTTTGGCTTGACTTGTTTGTTGTGTAAACCAATACCCTTATAACCATACTGGTAGACTTACTTAAACGAAAAATATGCCGCGAGCATAGAGCAGGGAATTTAGACCAATGGTGGGTGGCACCGACCGAGCAGCATTGACGGAGCAAGAAACACGCAGCAAAGGCTCTATTGATAAAGTAATTTTTGGAGTCTTCTTGCGCGCTATAGGCCTGCTTATGTTGGGGATTGCAGTCTATTTTTGGTCGTTGGTGTTGGGCGTTCACGGTGAAGATATTTCTAAACTGTTCGATCGCAATAACTATGAGGCCTATATATTGGTGTTGCTCTCAGTGCTAACACCCACGGTTTCAGTCGGGCTTTGGCTTGGAATGAGTTGGGGCGTGATATTATGGGGAATGTTAGGCTGCGGGCTTCTCCTCAGCCATTTCTTTTATATACCGCTCAATGTTTTGAATTACTCTTTTGCAAGCGCATTGTTTGTCTTGGCCGTATTTTATTGCGTAGCACTCTTGATTAGATACCTCGTTAAAAGAAGAGAGCAGCGCTACTAAACCAGCGGCTTACTATCTTTAAGCTCAAACTACTTTAAAGCAACGCCCCAAAATACTACTTACCTCAGGTAAGAGGCGTTTATATTTTGTTTAATATAAAAATGCTTTCATCGCGTTTAAGTTATATTAACTATTTGAATTAAGCTGATTTTATTCGCTATCGCGTACATTCCTCTTCAGAAGGTGACAAAAAAAAGAACACCGAACAGGAAAAAGGCGTAAAACAATGAGCAGCATGATTGGTGCAGCAGAAGTCCAAGAAAGACAAGACGACTCAGAGGCCATCCGTCCTTATTATTTGGAGGCACTTCGCCTAGTAGAGCGTCTACACCGTCGTTTGTTGGATGTTATTAAAGACGAATTCGAGCGTAACGGTCGCTCTGATGTAAACAGTGTACAAGCTTTGTTGCTGTTTAACATTGGCGATGCTGAGCTTACAGCAGGCGAATTGCGTACTCGTGGTTATTATCTAGGTTCAAACGTTTCTTATAACCTTAAGAAGCTTGTTGAAGCGGGTTACATTTCTCATCAGCGTTCTGCGATGGACCGTCGTTCGGTTCGCGTTAGTTTGACTGAAAAAGGCACAGAAGTCGCAAACATCGTGACTGACCTTTATGAGCGTCACACAACATCGATTGAAAAAGTTGGTGGTATTGGCGCTGATGAATTTGAAAACCTCAATAAGTCGCTTTTGCGTCTTGAGCGTTTTTGGACAGACCAGATTTTGTATCGCCTCTAAGCGACACAATATTCCAATTAAGAAACCCCGCAATTTGCGGGGTTTTTTTGTGTCTATCGTTTAGGAGGTAAGGGAATAAGGGCGCTGGTGCTTTTTACATAGGCCTCATAACCTTCTTTCTCGGGCAATAAATGCTTTTCCAAAAGAGTAACGCCAGAAACGCGCAACAATAAAAATGTTAGAATCGCGGGCCCAACAAAAGCCCACCAAGCGCTGCTGACTGCAAATCCGCAAAACCCAAAACCCCACCATAAAACCATTTCACCAAAATAATTTGGATGCCGTGACCATGCCCAAAGGCCTTGGTTCATGGTTTTTCGAGCGTTTAGCGAATCAGATTTAAATTTGGAAAGTTGGTAATCTGCGACGGTTTCCAGCGTGAAACCGGTAACAAACAGACCTAAACCGAACAAAAACAGCGATAAAATGATTGGTTGGCTTGAATTTTCTGTGATTAAAAAGGCCGCGTGTTGTGGGCTGGCGATAATCCACATCAGCACAGCTTGCAGCAGGAATACTTTGTAGAGGCTCGACCACAAAAACGAAGTTCCATTGTTACTTCGCATCAATGCATAACGCCGATCTTCAGCTTCAGATTTGTGATGTCGCAAGCCCATGTGAAGGCCAAGACGAAACGCCCAGACTGTTGTTATGATTGCGATAATCCAATTCCATGCTGTCATGTTTGGGTGGAGGGCAACATATAAAAAGGCAATAACAGCAAACCCCGGACCCCAATAGATATCCACCACTCCGGCATCTTTCGTTTTGACCTGAATCAGCCAAAAGCAAAAAAATGCGAAGCCAGTAATTAGGAATGTTAGCATTGGTGTTGTCATCGCAGGTGCTTACTCAGATGTAAGTGATTGAAAAACAGGGCCATATTTTTAAATATTACAGGGCTGTTTTGATGGTTAAGTAATTGTTTCAATCATTGTGATATGATATTGGCAAGCCTATCACAAAATGGTCTTTTTTGTGGTGCTGATAAATGTGGGTTGAACTTATTCTAGGAGCGTTCCTTTGAGCGACAAACTTTCACGTAGAGGCTTTCTTGCCGGTAGTGCAGCAGCTGTTTCTTCAATGGCAGCTGGCGTAAATGGCGTAGCAGCTGAAACAGATCCGATTTCGACTTTCTTGCAGAGTGAAAACTTAGCAGAATGGAGTGACGGGTTTGATGCTTTATCGCCTGCGAAAAAGGTTAGAAATTTTCAGCCAACATTGTCGCCAACCTCAGTTGTTGATATCGAGACTTCGCTTCGTGAATATTCAGCTATCGTGAACAACGGTGGATGGAATACAGTTCCTGCAGCAAAGAAGCTTAGACTTGGTGCGCGTGATGAAAGCATTCGTGCGCTTCGCCGCCGTTTAGCAATTTCAAAAGACCTTGATGGTGGTCTCGTTAATTCCACCGTGTTTGATTCATACGTCGAAGCGGCGGTTAAAAACTTTCAGGCTCGTCACGGCATGGCTGTTGATGGGGTGATTGGTCAAATTACATTGGCAGCGCTTAATGTGCCTGCTGAGGTGCGTTTCCGTCAGCTTGAAACAAACCTTGTGCGCCTGCGTTCGCTTTCCGGCTATCTTGGCAATCGCTATGTGATGGTCAATGTACCAGCAGCTGTCATTGAGACAGTAAGTGATGGCCGTATCCATTCACGCCACACAGCTGTTGTTGGCAAGATCGACAGACAAACTCCAATTTTGAACAGCAAAATTCATCAGGTAAATTTCAATCCATATTGGACAGTGCCAGAAAGTATCATCCGCAAGGATTTGATACCGGTAATGCAGAAAGAGCCTGATTACCTAACAAAGCACTCAATTCGTATTTTTGCGCCAAACGGTTCTGAAATTCCACCAGCGCAAGTTAACTGGAAAACGGAAGAGGCGGTCAATTATCGTTTCCGCCAGGATCCAGGTGAAAAGAATTCATTGGGTCAAATGCGGATTAATTTTAGCAATCCACATGCTGTTTATCTCCATGATACACCGAATAAAAACCTGTTTGGTAAAGAGGTGCGTTTCCATTCTTCAGGCTGTGTTCGCGTTCAAAATGTGCGTGAGTTTGTTCAATGGCTCCTTAAAGATACCAATGGTTGGGCACGTTCAAACATCGATCAGACGATCAAAGGTGGTGAGCGAATTGATGCCAACATGAAGAAGGCAGTGCCGCTTTATCTAACTTATGTCACGGCTTGGGGCTCACCAGATGGTGTGGTTCATTTCCGTGATGATGTTTATAACCGTGATGGGCTAGGCCCAATCGCCCTGCGCTAAGGCTATCCACACAACGCTTTAAGCGTGTAGGGGAATTAAATTGAGGGGTGCGTGATGAGTGAAGCAACATTCTATCTCGAGTTCCTTTCCATTGGTGGACAGGTCAAAGTTATGGCCATTGACCCCGAAACTGGCATTGAAGTTTCAATCATCGCGCCAGAATCAGCTTCTCAAGCAGAAATGACCAATGTGGCGGTTGAAAAACTCAAACGCCGCATTGCCAAAGAAGCTGAGCAGGAAGCTGGAAAAGCCGCCAAGCGACCCAATCGTGATACTGGGCGAGGCATTTTGGTATAAACGCCAATACGCCCTTGAGTTTTCCACAGACTCCGTTACATAAAGCGTCCTTGATGTTAGGGCGTTGAATAGTCGTGTTTGCGACAATTCCTTTTTAATTTGTATCTATGGTCCAGCATCACTTTGAATTCCAAACAACCCTAGTTTGGACGTGGGGGAGTAAACCAACCCAGAAGCATTCGATTGCTTTAAGGAGAATAAATTGTCCGCTGATAAAAATGACTACAGCACACCTTATGCCGCTGATTTCTTTTCAAAAAGAGTTGCTGACACTGACCCAGTTGTCGCTGCAGCTATTGCAAAAGAACATGGGCGCCAGTCCCAAGAAATTGAGCTAATTGCTTCAGAAAACATCGCTTCACGCGCGGTTTTGGATGCACAAGGCTCCGTTATGACGAACAAATATGCGGAAGGCTATTCTGGTCGCCGCTATTATGGTGGTTGTCACTACGTTGATTTGGTTGAAGACGCAGCGATTGATCGCGCGAAAGAGCTGTTCAACTGTGGTTTTGCTAATGTCCAACCAAACTCAGGCAGTCAAGCAAACCAAGCGGTTGCTCTTGCTCTTCTAAAACCGGGTGACACCATTTTAGGCATGAGCCTAGATGCTGGCGGACACTTGACCCACGGTGCAAAACCAAACCTGTCAGGTAAATGGTTCAACCCAGTGCAATATGGCGTGAAGGAAAGCGACGGCCAGATTGATTACGATCAAGTGCGCGCTTTAGCCCATGAGCATAAGCCAAAAATGATTATTGCGGGTGGTTCTGCTTATAGCCCAATCATCGATTTTGCTAAATTTCGCGAAATTGCTGATGAAGTTGAAGCATATTTGCATGTTGATATGGCACACTTTGCTGGCCTCGTTGCTGGTGGTGCTCATCCAAGCCCGTTCCCACATGCGCATGTGGCGACAACCACCACCCACAAAACCCTTCGCGGTCCACGTGGCGGTATGGTTGTTACCAATGATGAGGCGATTGCCAAGAAGATCAATTCAGCCGTGTTCCCAGGTCTTCAAGGTGGCCCATTGATGCATGTTATTGCTGGTAAGGCTGTTGCATTTGGTGAGGCGCTTACGCCAGAATATAAGACTTACATTGCGCAAGTCGTTGAAAATGCAAAAGCATTAGCAAATAATTTGATCAAGAACGGTTTTGACATCGTTTCAGGCGGAACCGACACGCATTTGATGCTGGTTGATCTGCGTCCGAAGGGATTAACTGGTAACGTTACAGAAAAAGCACTTGGTCGTGCTTTCATTACCTGTAACAAAAACGGTGTTCCGTTTGATCCTGAAAAACCAATGGTAACCTCTGGTATCCGTCTTGGTACGCCCGCTGCAACCACGCGTGGTTTTGGTGTTGCTGAATTCCAACAAGTGGGTGATTTGATCACTGAAGTGCTTGATGGATTGAAAGCGAACGGCGAAGAGGGTAATGCTAGTGTTGAAACGGCTGTCCGCGAAAAAGTGATAGCTTTAACTTCACGTTTCCCGATTTACGGCGAACTCTAGCGATAAAGTGAATTCTGACCCATGCGATGTCCTTTTTGTCTAAGCGATAACACGCAGGTAAAGGATTCACGTCCGAGTGAAGACAATACAGCGATCCGCCGCAGACGCATTTGTGCTGATTGTGGCGGGCGCTTTACGACTTTTGAGCGCGTTCAATTGCGCGAATTGACGGTTGCCAAGAAGTCTGGCCGCAAAGTTCCTTTTGACCGCGATAAACTTACCCGCTCTGTTCAAGTGGCGCTGAGAAAGCGCAATGTTGATCCTGACCGTATTGACCGGCTTGTAAGTGGTATCGTTCGCCAGCTTGAAAGTTCTGGTGAGGCGGAAATCGAATCAGATCAGGTCGGGCAGCTCATTATGCAGCGGCTTAAAGAGCTTGATGATGTGGCTTATGTCCGTTTTGCTTCAGTCTACCGCAATTTCCGCGAGGCGAAGGATTTCGTGGCTGTTTTGGGTGAATTGTCTCCTGAAGATGACAATTTGCCGGAAGATGAGTAACCGATGTCTGCCGACCAGCACAATGTTCAATCTGACAATACTGCCAGTGATCTGGATCGACGTTTTTTAAACGCCGCGATTGAGCTGGGCTACAATTACATTGGACGAACGGCTCCTAACCCATCTGTGGGTGCCATCATTGTGCGTTATGATAGTGACGGCCCCAAAGTTGTAGGACGCGGTGTAACAGGGGACGGCGGACGACCTCATGGTGAAGTTGCAGCCCTAAATGAAGCTGGAGAACTTGCACAAGGTGCAACGTGTTATGTGAGCTTGGAACCATGTGCTCACCACGGAAAGACACCGCCTTGTGTTGAAGCGCTTTTGCATGCAGGCGTTGCTCGCGTTGTGATCGCAATGGAAGATCCTGACCCGCGCGTTAAAGGCCGAGGTACTGCTTTTTTGCGCGAGAACGAGATTGCTGTTTTCGAAAATGTTGAAAGCCTCAAAGCGCTTAGAGCGAACCTTGGACACATTAAACGTGTGCAGCTAGGGCGTCCTGCAGTTACCTTGAAGCTTGCTGTTTCAAAAGACGGTAAGATTGGTCGCAAGGGCGAAGGTTTTATACGTATAACCAATGACTTATCCCGAAGAGCCGTTCATGCCATGCGCGCGCGCTCTGATACGGTGTTGGTTGGTATTGGGACGGTCCTTGCTGATAATCCAGATTTAACATGCCGTTTGCCAGGATTGGAAAGTTGGTCAAAGCCACGTCTGATCCTCGATACCAAAGCGCAAACGCCGCTTGATGCGAAGCTGTTTGATAAAATCGACGATGTGCCTGTCCATATTGTTGTCGGCGCCGAAGCCGATGAGAGTAAAGTTATCGCCCTTGAAGAGCGCGGTGCTGGTCTTATTCGCATGGAAAACATTGGCAAAGAGCTCGTTCTTGAAAGCCTATTGATGCGTCTTGCGGAAGAGGGGATGACGAACCTCTTTGTTGAAGGTGGCCAGCAGGTAGCCAGTGCGTTTTTGGATGCTGGTTTTGTGGATCGTGTCCATCTGTTCCATGGGCAAGAAAACATTGGCGACACCGAAAGTATTCACCCCCTGACTGAAAATCGCGATATTTTGCAAGTTTTGCCCGCAGCAGGTTTTGAAATTGTCGAAACAGCCAACTACGACGGCGACCTTCTGGAAACATGGGAGCGATCCTAAATGTTTACAGGCATCGTCACAGACCAAGGCGAGATAATTGCCGCGGAAGATCGTCCAAGTGGTCGCTATTTCAAGGTCGCTACTGCCTATGACGCGCAAGGCATTGATATTGGCGCCTCTATTTCCTGCAATGGTTGCTGTCTAACGGTTACCGAACTGTCCGCCAAAGGTGAGGCGAGTTGGTTCGCAGTTGAAGCATGGGTCGAAGCTTTAGAGCTTACCAACGCGGCTAATTGGCAAACTGGTACAGTCATCAACCTAGAGCGCTCGCTTAAGCATGGTGATGAGTATGGTGGTCATATGGTGAGCGGCCATGTGGATGGACTAGCTCAGATCGTCAACGTTGAAAAAGAGGGCGAGGCAACGCGCTTCACGCTCAAAGCACCTGATAATCTCGCTAAATTCATCGTGCCTAAAGGGTCGGTGACACTGGATGGAACGTCTTTAACGGTGAATGGAGTGGAGGGCGCTACATTTGACGTCTTGATAATCCGCCACACACTGGAAGTGACCACATGGGGCAAATTGGCCAAAGGCGACGGGGTAAATCTCGAAGTTGACCAGATCGCGCGTTATGTTGTTAGCCTTATGGAACGGCAACAGTCGCTTTAGAGCACATTATGCTGGACAAGCGCCCCTAGCTGTGGTGCAAGCACGTTCAACCAAGTCGTATTAAGTAGGTATTGCAAAATGGCAGCAAGTGCTCCCAAGCTTCTCATTATTGAAGCGCCTTATTATGAAGATATTTCTGCAGCTCTTCGCGAAGGCGCAGAGGCCGCTCTTAAAGCTGCGGGCGCGAGTTTTGATGTAATCGCTGTTCCAGGTGTTTTGGAAATTCCAGCGGCTGTTGCCATCACACTTGAGGCGATTGAAACAGGCCGCGCTGATTATGATGGTTTTGTGCTGCTTGGATGTGTCATCCGTGGCGAAACCACTCATTATGATATTGTCGCCAATGAATCTGCGCGAGCCATTATGGACCTCAGCGTGTCATCACCGATTGGCATTGGCAACGGCATCCAAACAGTCGAGAATGAAGACCAAGCATGGGCGCGTGCGAAGATGTCTGATAAGGACAAAGGCGGCGGGGCTGCGAAGGCGGCTCTCGCGATGATTGAGCTTTCAGACAAGATGCTAGGACAATCCGCATAATGGCTGGCCATACAAAAGATAAATCAGCTGATAAACCTGCCAATAAACGCGGGGCGGCAAGACTTGCTGCTGTTCAAGCGCTTTACCAAATGGAACTCAGCGGCGCGACCTTGCCGGAAATCGTTGCAGAATACGAAGAGACCAGACTGGGTGGCGATATTGACGGCGACCAATATTTGGAAGCAGACAGCGCCTATTTTCGTGGTCTAATCGCGGGTGTTGTTGGAGATCAAAAAATCATCGATCCAGAAATCAATGATGCACTGACACCTGACTGGCCTTTGAGCCGGATCGACATCACGCTTCGCTCTGTGCTTCGCTGTGGTACGTTTGAACTGCAAAAACGCAAAGACGTACCCGCCCGTGTGATCATCAATGAATACGTCAATGTGGCAAAGGCCTTTTTTGAGATTGATGAACCACGTATGGTCAACGGTGTGCTTGATCGTTTGGCGCGCAAGTACCGCGAAGACGAGGTTGATCGTAAGTAAGGGTCTAAATGCAAGATAAGCCCAGCGAATTTGAACTGATTGAGCGTTATCTGCGCCCACTTACGACGGACCCATCCGCTTTTTCGCTAAAAGATGATGCTGCAATCTTGCATGTCCCTGACGGCAAACAACTGGTGGTAAGCAAAGATTTGCTGATCGCTGGCAGCCATTTCTTTCCTGATGATGCACCAAAATTGATTGCTCAAAAAGCAGTCCGTAGCAATGTTTCGGATTTAATAGCCAAGGGCGCGAAGCCTTATCGTTACAGCCTCGGCCTCGCATTTTCAAAACCGCCGTCTCATTGCTTTATGGAAGCATTTGCGGAAGGTTTGCGAGAAGATCAAGCCCACTATGGTTGGTCATTAATCGGCGGCGACACGACAAAAAGCCCGTCAGATTTTATGATCTCGATTACAGCCTATGGTCTTTGCGATGAAGGGCGAATGGTGCCTCGTTCGGGCGCTAAGGTTGGGGATCAGCTCTACGTCAGTGGCACACTTGGCGATAGCGCTCTGGGGCTTTGTCAGCGTCAAAAGCCTGAGTTCTTCGCCCAACTAAATGCAGATGACCAAACTTATCTGGATGATGCCTATTTATTACCTCAGCCGCCAATCGGTTTGGAAGAGGCGATTGCTGATTGCGCTTCGGCTTCAATGGATATTTCCGACGGGTTGTTTTCTGATCTCGCCCATATGTGCCGCGCAAGTGGTGTATCCGCTGAGATTGATCAACAAGCTATACCGCTCAGCCTTGCCACACAAAACGCGATTGGTCACGAACCAAACCTGACTAAAACGGTACTCAAAGGCGGTGATGATTATCAATGTCTGATGGCCGTTTCCATCGAGCAGGAAAAAGCATTTAACAACCTGTGTTCGGTTAAAGGACTTAAAGTCAGAAAAATAGGTGTCTTTGCCAGCGCAACTGAGCCATTGTTTCGGATAACAAACGGCAGTGATCATTTGGATAGTGAGTTGGACGGTTTTACTCATTTCTAGTTCTAGTTGATCATCGGTTATGGCAAACGGTTAGGTCAATAATGGCATCTTCTTTTGAACAAAACCTAGAAGACGAAACTAGCGCAAAACAGGCTTTGGATAAGCGAGCCTTTCACAATGTTATCGTGCTTACATGCGCCCAAATGTTTGCCTATGCCATTGCGCCGCTTTCTATGGCGGTAGGTGGATTGTCTGGCAGTTATTTGCTGGGTGATGATAAAACGCTTGCAACACTTCCGATTACTTTTTTCATTCTAGGTCCCTTGTTTGGTGCCATGCCTGCGGCTTTATTTATGCGCAGGTTCGGACGTCGCGCTGGTTTTCTGCTTGGCTCTGCCATCGGAATTTTAGCTTGCGGGCTGGCCAGCTTTTCGATTTTACAAAACAATTTTTGGGCGTTTTGTTTTTCCCATATATTGATCGGCGTCTCGATAGCATTTGCGCAACAATACCGTTTTGCAGCCGCCGATTTCGGCTCTGATAAAATGCGAACGCGCGGCCTGTCTTGGGTGATGGCGGGGGGATTGGTTGCTGCCATAGTTGGTCCGCAAGCCTCACTCTATTTCATGGATTATTTCCCTGTGATCTTATTTGCAGGCTCCTATGTCGGCGGCATGTTGCTCGCGGGCATCGGGTTTGTCGCGCTCTTGTTTTTGAAGGATGGAACAAACGCCCATCTTGCAAAAGATAAATCGGTTAAGCCATCAAGATCGTTGTCACAGATTGCGCGTCAGCCAATGTTTATTACGTCGGTGGTCTGCGCGTCGACGAGTTATATGGCGATGTCCTTGGTGATGACGGCGGCACCGTTGGCTATGATCATCTGCGGTCATACGCCTGGGGATTCAACCAACGTAATCCAGTTGCACGTTATAGCGATGTTTGCGCCCAGCTTCTTCACGGGCAGCCTTATTCATAGGTTTGGCCATGCGAAAATCATCGCGGCTGCAGTCGTGGTGTTTTTGTTCTGTGCAATAGCTGCCCTAAGCGGGATCGAAATATCAAACTTCACCGTTGCACTAATAGCGCTCGGGATTGCTTGGAACTTTGGCTATGTGGGGGGCTCTAGTTTGGTAACCAAAACCTACGAACCGCAAGAGCGAGGCAAGGTGCAGGGGTTATTTGACAGCATCGTCTTTGGCTCGGCTGCTGCGATGTCATTGCTGTCTGGCGTGCTTTTGAATTGGGTTGGATGGCAAGCTGTGGTTGGGGTCGTATTCCCGTTAGTTGGAATTTGTGCCCTTGTTTTGTTTGCCCAACGCCAATCAATTGCCGCCTTGGAAGCTTGAATGCGGTTTGGCATAAGCCAAAAGTATTAGGGGCGGCGATCAATAGGTTATGATTACGCGTTTTTCCTGTAAGAACGGCTCGTTCTGGCAATTGTGGACTTGATTCAGGTCACGGCTTCGTTAACACTTCGTTACTATCAAAGCATGAATTCACATATGTGTTTTTATGAATTCTTACTCTTTAGGGGGAAGGGCAGTTTGTCTGGCTTAAAGGGAATAATTGGAGGAAATAATTAAAATGGAAATGACTTTATATCTCGTCATGGTTGGCGGATTGTTGTCTCTGGTCTACGGGATCTGGGCAACAAAATCCGTAATGGCCGCGAGTGCGGGTAACGAACGGATGCAAGAAATTGCAGGAGCTATTCAGGAGGGTGCTACTGCTTATCTTTCACGCCAATATATGACAATCGGTATCGTTGGGGTTGTTGTTCTCGTTATCGCATGGGCTTTGCTTGGTCCAATTGCTGCGATTGGTTTCGCTATTGGTGCAGTTTTGTCAGGTGTTGCTGGTTTTATCGGCATGTTGGTTTCTGTTCGTGCAAACGTACGTACAGCACAAGCTGCCTCACAAAGCCTCGGCGCTGGGTTGGAAATCGCATTTAAATCTGGTGCGGTGACAGGCATGCTCGTTGCTGGCCTCGCTCTACTCGGTGTTACAGTTTACTACTGGGTTTTGACCGACATCATGGGCAATGAAAACACAAGCCGCGTTGTTATCGACGGTCTTGTGGCTCTAGGCTTTGGTGCATCACTCATTTCCATCTTCGCCCGTCTTGGAGGAGGTATCTTTACAAAAGGTGCTGACGTTGGGGGAGACTTGGTTGGTAAGGTTGAAGCTGGTATCCCGGAGGATGATCCACGCAACCCTGCAACAATCGCGGATAACGTTGGTGACAACGTTGGTGACTGTGCTGGTATGGCGGCTGACTTGTTTGAAACATATGCTGTGACTGTTGTTGCAACAATGGTTCTCGCGTCAATCTTCTTTGCTGGTGACAACGCAACGCTTCTTATGGCTCTACCACTCGTCATCGGCGGTGTGTGTGTGATTACTTCAATCATCGGCACATTCTTCGTGAAGCTTGGTTCAAACAACTCAATCATGGGTGCTTTGTATAAAGGCTTTATCGCTTGTGCGGTTTTGTCAGCCATTGCGCTTGCTGGCATCATGTATGGTTGGATCGGTGGAGACACTGAGTTTACAACATCAACAGGCACGACCTTTACGGGTTCTGATCTGTTCTTGTGTATGCTTGCAGGTCTCGTCATCACAGGTCTCATCATCTGGGTGACTGAGTACTACACTGGCGTTGAATACCGCCCTGTACGCTCTATCTCACAAGCGTCAGTTACTGGCCACGGTACAAACGTGATCCAAGGTCTTGCAGTTTCTCTTGAAGCTTGTGCATTGCCTGCGATCATCATTATCATTGGTATCTTGGTAACTTACTCACTTGCTGGTTTGTTCGGTATCGCGATCACTGTAACTGCAATGTTGGCTTTGGCTGGCTTCGTGGTAGCACTTGATGCGTTTGGTCCTGTGACAGATAACGCTGGTGGTATTGCTGAGATGGCTGAGCTTCCAAGTGAAGTTCGTTCAACAACAGATGCACTTGATGCGGTTGGTAACACAACCAAAGCGGTGACAAAGGGTTACGCAATCGGTTCTGCCGGTCTTGGTGCTCTTGTTCTTTTTGCAGCTTATACAGAAGACTTGAAGTTCTTCTCACAAAGTGCAGAAGAAGGCTCTGTGTTCTACGGCATCAATGCTGACACACTGTTCAACCTGTCTAACCCATATGTGGTTGCTGGTCTTCTCTTCGGTGGCCTATTGCCATACCTCTTCGGTGGTATGTCGATGACAGCTGTTGGTCGTGCTGGTGGTGCGGTTGTTGAAGAAGTTCGTCGTCAGTTTAAAGCAGACCCAGGCATCATGAAGGGTACTTCTAAGCCTGATTATGCCCGTGCTGTTGATATGCTGACGAAGGCTGCGATCAAAGAAATGATCATTCCAAGCCTTCTTCCAGTGCTTTCACCACTCGTTGTGTTCTTCATCGTGAAGGCGATCTCTGGTCCTGCTGATGCGTTTGCCGCTCTTGGTGCAATGCTTCTCGGTGTGATCGTAACTGGCTTCTACGTGGCTGTTTCTATGACTGCCGGTGGTGGTGCATGGGATAACGCTAAGAAATCTTTCGAAGACGGTTTCGTCGACAAAGATGGCGTGAAGCACGAAAAAGGTGGCGAAGCACACAAAGCATCTGTCACTGGTGACACTGTTGGCGATCCGTACAAAGATACGGCTGGTCCTGCGGTTAACCCAATGATCAAGATCACAAACATTGTGGCTCTTCTTCTTCTTGCTGTCCTTGCACACTAAGAATTAGAAACATCTAGTGATTAAGGCCCTGCGCTTAGCGTGGGGCCTTTTTTGTTTGGGAAGGGCAACGGCTTATTTCTCAATTCGCAAAATGAATTTGCGCCAGCCTGCATTGTGTGTGGTCGGTTGGCAGGGCATATTGTCATCAATCATTTGACGCAAGAGGAACACCGAAATGGCTGTTATTACAGGTTGGGCCCACACAAAATTTGGTAAGCTTCAGGAACGAACCGTTCAAGACTTGATCGCGGAAGTGGCGATTGACGCCATGAAGCATGCTGAGGTCGAAGCTAAAGACATTGATGCGATCTATGTCGGCAACTTTAATGGTGGCTTCAACGAACAAGATTTCGCAGCATCGTTAGTCTCGCTTGCAGATGATGCCCTGCGCTATACACCTTCCACACGGGTTGAGAACGCTTGTGCCACGGGTTCCGCAGCCATTCACCAAGCCATCAACGCGATTGACGCAAACAAGGCTGGAACGGTTTTGGTGGTCGGTGTTGAGAAGATGACGGAAGTTAGCACGCGAGAAGCGGGCGACCTTTTGCTTCGTTGTTCGTATCACCAAGAAGAAGCAGGCATCGATGGCGGCTTTGCTGGTGTGTTTGGACAATTAGCGCAATCATATTTCCAAAAATATGGCGACCAGTCAGAAGCGCTCGCAAAGATCGCAGCCAAGAACCACGCAAACGGTATGCATAATCCTTACGCGCAAATGCAACGCGATTTCGGGTTTGAGTTCTGCAATACGGTTTCAGAGAAAAATCCGATTGTGGCTGGTCCATTGCGCCGCACAGATTGCTCTCTCATCACAGATGGCGCCGCCGCTATGGTCTTGAGCAACATGGACCGCGCATGGTCTGCACCGCGCGCGATTGGTTTTCGTGCCGCGACACAGGTGAATGATTACCTGCCACTATCACGCCGCGATAAAACAGAACTTGCAGGCGCGTCCAATGCTTGGAACAAGGCTCTGGGCGATTCCGGTTTGACGCTGGATGATTTGTCGCTTGTTGAAACCCATGATTGCTTCACCATTGCGGAGTTGATGGAATATGAAGCCATGGGCCTTGTTGAAAAGGGGCAGGGTCACCGCGCGATTGATGAGGGAATTGTCGCCAAAGATGGCAAACTTCCAATCAATGCATCTGGTGGCCTAAAATCAAAAGGCCACCCAATCGGCGCGACGGGTGTTTCCATGCATGCGATATCATGTATGCAGCTCATGGGTGAGGCGGGCGATATGCAAATTGATAATGCCAAGCTTGCTGGCATCTTTAATATGGGCGGCTCATCGGTTGCAAACTATGTGAGCATTCTGGAACGGCTGCGCTAAGGCGCTATTTGACGAAGGAGCGCAACTCTGCGTTCTCTTCCTCAAGCTCCTTAACACGCATGGTGAGTTGTGTGACGGTCTGCTTCACATCCCTAGCATCAAATTTTTGGGGGATGTGCTGCGGGCAATTGAGATCCCACGCACTCAAAGTGAAGATGAACACGCGCTCAACTTTTGCCAGATATTCTGGATGCGTGAGCTTCTCGACAAGCTCTGGCGTTGCCTCACTCACTTCAATATTACCCCACAATTTCACCCGCTGCTTATTGGCATAATCCATAATGAAAATGTGTGCTTTGGTGTTTTTGGCTAAGTTGCCAAGGGACACATATTGCTGATTGCCTGAGAAGTCTGCAAAGGCAAGACGCTTTTCATCGAGTGGCACGAGGAAACCGCGAGGCCCACCACGGTGTTGAATATAAGGGTGCCCATCGCTCCCAACAGTTGCGAGGTAGAAACTGTCTGTCCCTGCCAGGCGCACCTGCAAATCTTGCGTAACATAATCCAACCAATCACGCTCCTCCATGGCCGCTTGATAGAACGCGCGGGATTGGTTTTCTTCCTGTGCAGCTTTTACCTCAGGCGTAAAGGCGATGTCAGAAATGAGTGGTTGGTCAGTCATGGCGGGCAATCTCAGTTTAGCTGTTCAATTTAAGCTGGGCGATGTGAGTGCGAATTTCAACACGTTGATTGGTATTGGCACAAAAAAAACCCGGCTTTTTCAAGCCGGGTTCATTATCTAACATAAGTCAGATTTATGCAGGCAAAACCACAATCGGTGAATTGCGTTTTACATTTTCATAAAGGTGGATCACGTCTTGATTGACAAGGCGCACACAGCCACTGGAAACGGCTTTGCCGATTGTGTGTGGGTTTGGTGTGCCGTGCAAACGGTAAAGTGTGTCTACCTTGCCTTCAAAAATGTAGAGCGCACGCGCACCAAGCGGGTTCTTAAGGCCTGGGGGCATACCACCATTTTGATAGCTGTATTTTTCAAGTTCAGGTTCACGCGCAATCATTTCTGCGGGTGGTGTCCAAGTTGGCCATTCGCGGCTCCATGCAACGCGTGCACGGCCTGACCATTCAAACCCAGCACGACCAAGACCAACGCCGTAGCGCATAGCTTTTCCATTAGGGCGTACGTGGTAAAGGTAGAAGTTCTTTGAATCAACGATCAAAGTACCCACCTTTTCCTTCGTCTTGTAGTTTACAAGACGACGGCGGAATTTTGATGGTAGTTTCTCAGCATTGATGGCCGGAAGAGGAAACTGCTCATCTGGGCGCGCTGAGTAGTTCAACGCAAACGAGCTGGTTTCTTTAGCTTCCAGCGCTTTTTTAGCTGTCTGTTGTTCCAAAGTTTGGCAACCAGCGGCGGTTAGGCCGAGAAGGCTGACTGAACCAGTAACAAAATTCCGTCTAGTAAGTAGAGTCTTGGACATTTTGACGTGTCTCTTTTCTGAGTTCGGGTAGTTAAAGGACGACAACGCGGGCGCCAACAGGCACACGATTGTAAAGGTCGATAACATGATCATTGATCATGCGGATGCAGCCATTGGAAACAGAACGGCCGATTGAAGAGGGCTGTGTTGTTCCGTGAATGCGATAGAATGTGTCGCGGCCACCACGATAAAGGTAGAGGGCACGAGCACCGAGTGGGTTGTTTGGACCACCGGCAACACCCTCTGCAAAGCGGGCATATTTATGCGGTTCGCGGCGAATCATATTTTGGGTAGGGGTCCAGCGCGGCCATTTTGCTTTGCGAGCGATCGTGGCACCGCCACGAAAAGCGCGGCCAGCTTTACCAACACCAACGCCATAACGTCTGGCTTTGCCGCCTCTTTGTACGAGGTACAAAAAGTGATTACGAGGATCAACAACAATAGTACCCGGTTTATAGCCGCGTTTGAACGTGACTTGTTGCGGGAGGTGAGCTCGGTTGACCTTAAATGATTTACGAAACTTTGGTGTGTGGTGCGCGTTGGCTGTTGTTACAGGCGCAACGGCAAGACTTGCTAAGCCACCTATCAGTAGATTTCTACGTGTGAACATTTGAATTCTCCAAAACATCTAATCTATCGCGTGGAACACACGCGGTTACTCAATACAAAAACATCGACTAGGCGTTTGGTGGCCGTAGGCGAACGACGTTTTGGAAGGTGAATTCTTCAACAACCAAAAATGTTGAATGGACATCTGTTTGTGATGTCTGGGCTGATGCTTCGCTAGCAAAAAACAACTTACAATCGCCACCGTTACACGGAGCAGCTGTGTTTTCAGCCTGATCGTCAGCACAACAAGCTTCTGCGGTCATGATGGCGTCGTGATGGTCTATCGCATTGGATATAATTGGATGATCAGAATCCGTTGCATGCGGAGAGCTCGCGAAAACCGCGAATCCTTGCGCAAGCAAGCTAAAAACCACCAAAAATGTAAGAACCATAGATCTCATGATTGCAACGTAATGCGAGTTTTAGATTTTTGCTAATGCTTTAAATTCACGGTCGTGTGTATTGGGTAGTGAACGAAGCCCAATAATTAAGTATTTCAAAGGGTTGCGCCATTAACCAATCATTAGGTTGTGTTAATTTTGAGTGATGTGATGTTTTTATGCAACAAAAAATAGGAGTAAAATCAAAGGCTTTAGGGTGAAATAACAAACGGCGCCACTTGGGCGCCGCTCGATTCTGGTTAAACGTTCCGATAAATCTTAGCTGCAACCACTGGTTGATCCGCATGTATCGCACTTTAAGCACGTACCGTTGCGCACCATCGTAAAGTTGGCGCACTCAGCACAAGCTTCGCCTTCATAGCCTTTCATGCGGGCTTGGGCGCGTTGTTCAGCTGTATCCAATGGTTTTGGCATTGGTTCAGTTGCTTCATAGGCATCTTGAGCAGGGGATGCGAAGCCGGAATTTACTTCCACTTCATAATCCCGCTTGAACGCAGTTGCCGCACCGCTGGCAGTCGCTGCACCGCTGGCAGTTGCAACACCAACGGCTGCCGTTGCGCCAATGGCTGTAACTGTTGCAGAAGGCCCATCTCCACCGGCAGAACCTACTGGCTCATTGGTAAGAAGCTTGAGGTTTTGCCCACGAACAAGACCACGAGAAACCACATGACCTGCACCACCATCATCTGGCTTATTTTTGCCAAGGGATGTGTTGCCAAAGTCTGATGTATCTACATGAGCAAGATCATGGCGCTCAAGGTAGGAAACGGCCAGCTCGCGGAAGATGTAATCAAGAATTGACGTTGCATTCTTGATTGCCTCATTACCTTGCACCATGCCTGCTGGTTCAAAGCGGGTGAAAGTGAAGGCTTCCACATATTCTTCAAGTGGCACACCATATTGAAGGCCAAGTGAGACGGCGATCGCGAAGTTGTTCATCATCGCACGGAAAGCAGCGCCTTCTTTGTGCATGTCGATGAAGATTTCACCAAGACGACCATCGCCATATTCACCTGTCGTGACATAAACCTTATGGCCACCAACACGCGCTTTTTGCGTGTAGCCTTTGCGGCGATCTGGCATTTTCTCACGTTCGCGGATTTGACGTTCGACGATGCGCTCGACAATTTTCTCAGTCACTTTCTCAATTTGAGCAGTCTGTGGCATTGCTGCCAATTCTTCGACTGCATCCTCGTCATCCATATCCTCGTCTTCAAGAAGGGATGCATTGAGGGGCTGAGATAGTTTTGAGCCATCACGATAAAGCGCGTTTGCTTTCAAGGCTTTCTGCCATGAGCGCATGTAAGCGTCTTTACAATCTTCAACCGTTGCAACATTTGGCATGTTGATGGTTTTAGAAATCGCGCCAGAGATAAACGGCTGAGATGCTGCCATCATGTCGATGTGGCTGTTTACAGACAAGAAACGCTTGCCGGTACGACCACATGGATTTGCACAATCAAAGACTGGGTAATGCTCTTCCTTAAGGAATGGCGCACCTTCCAAGGTCATCGTGCCGCAAACATGTGAGTTTGCTGCTTCAATGTCAGCCTTTGAAAAACCAAGGTGAGCCAACATGTTAAAGTTGAAATCATTCAGCTGTTCATCAGTGATGTTGAGTGTGTTTTTGCAGAAATCATCGCCAAGGGTCCATTTGTTGAAAACGAACTTAATGTCGAATGCTGAACCAAGACCTGATTCAACCGCTGCAATTTTCTCATCGGTAAAGCCTTTGTTCTTCAACGTTGAGTGGTTGACTGCTGGCGCTTGTGCCAATGAACCATGACCAACAGCAAAAGCTTCGATTTCCGCAAGTTCACTCTCGCTATAGCCGAGTGTGCGAAGGGCTTCTGGTACGGCTTGGTTGATGATTTTGAAGTAACCACCACCTGCAAGCTTTTTAAACTTCACAAGCGCGAAATCTGGTTCGATGCCTGTTGTGTCACAATCCATAACAAGACCGATTGTGCCTGTTGGAGCGACCACAGTTGATTGCGCATTGCGGTAACCGTGCTTCTCACCAAGTTCAACGGCCGCATCCCATGCAGCGCGGGCTCGCTCGATAAGTTTTGGTTCTGGGCAATCCTTTGCAATGAGGGCAACAGGATCAACACTTAGCTTTTCATAACCTGATGTCTCACCATAAGCGGCACGACGGTGGTTACGCATAACGCGCAACATGTGATCACGGTTAGGCTTATAACCCGGGAATGGGCCTTGCTCTTTCGCCATTTCAGCAGATGTCGCATAGCAAACACCTGTCATGATGGCAGAGATCGCGCCACAAATCGCACGGCCTTCCTCAGAATCGTAAGGGATGCCAGATGTCATCAGCAAGCCACCGATATTGGCAAAGCCTAGACCCGTTGTGCGGTACTTATAAGAGAGCTGAGCAATTTCCTTCGATGGGAACTGCGCCATGAGAACAGAAATCTCAAGCACAATCATCCAAAGGCGAACACCGTGTTCAAAGTCTTCCACTTGGAAAGAACCATCTTCTGCTCTGAATTGAAGCAAGTTCAATGAGGCAAGGTTACAAGCGGTATCATCCAAGAACATATATTCAGAACAAGGGTTTGATGCCCGAATTTCACCAGATGCTGGGCATGTGTGCCAGTCATTGATTGTTGTGTGGTACTGAATGCCCGGATCAGCTGATGCCCAAGCGGCATGGCCAACTTGTTCCCAAAGATCGCGCGCTTCTAGTGTTTTAACAACATTGCCAGAGATGCGGCCTGTAAGATCCCATGTGCTGTCTTCTTGAACGGCACGAAGGAAATCATCAGTTACACGAACAGAGTTGTTCGAGTTTTGGCCTGCAACTGTGAGGTAGGCTTCTGAATCCCAGTCTGTGTCGTACACAGGAAATTCAATGTCTTTATAGCCTTGCTTAGCGAATTGAATAACGCGCTGAACATAGTTTTCAGGCACAAGCGCTTTTTTAGCCGCACGTACTTCGCGTTTTAGGGCAGGGTTCTTTGAAACATCAAAGCAGTCATCACCTGAACCTGAACAATTCACGCAGGCTTTCATGATCGCTTTAAGGTGCTTAGAGGCAACCTTAGAACCTGTGACGAGAGCTGCAACTTTCTGCTCTTCTTTCACTTTCCAGTTGATGTATTCTTCAATATCTGGGTGATCAATGTCGACCACAACCATTTTCGCTGCACGACGTGTTGTGCCGCCAGACTTAATGGCGCCCGCAGCACGGTCACCAATTTTCAAGAAGCTCATCAAGCCAGATGATTTACCACCACCAGCAAGAGATTCACCCGCGCCACGAAGGTGCGAGAAGTTTGAGCCTGTGCCTGAGCCATATTTGAACAAACGTGCTTCACGAACCCATAGGTCCATGATGCCGCCTTCGTTTACGAGATCATCAGCTACAGACTGAATGAAACAAGCATGCGGCTGTGGGTGCTCATATGAAGACTTTGATTTCGTCAGTTTGCCTGTTTCAAAATCAACATAGTGGTGTCCTTGGCTTGGGCCGTCGATGCCGTATGCCCAATGAAGGCCAGTGTTGAACCACTGCGGGCTGTTTGGCGCGCAACGCTGTGTGCAAAGCATGTAGCTAAGCTCGTCATAAAATGCTTGTGCGTCAGCATCGCTATCGAAATAGCCACCTTTCCAGCCCCAGTATGCCCATGTGCCAGCGAGACGGTCAAAAACTTGGCGTGCATCAGTTTCAGAGCCATAGCGCTCATCTTCTGGCAACTCAGCCAAGGCTTTTTCGTCAGCGACAGAACGCCATAAGAAAGAAGGAACATCATTTTCCTCTACCTTCTTCAAACGTGCTGGTACGCCTGCTTTACGGAAATATTTTTGCGCGAGAATATCACTTGCTACCTGACTGAACTGGTTTGGAACCTGAATATTCTCTAAGCGGAATACAATTGTTCCATCAGGATTTTTAATTTCACTTGTCGCCTCGCGAAAATCAACTTCCGCGTATGCTGATTGGCCTTCTTTAGTATAGCGTCTTTCTATGCGCACGTTATTTCTCCAGCGGGCCTCTTGCCCTTAAATTACCCTCACATCAGGTGCGTTTTCTCAGTTTACACTGAACCCCTTCGCGGCCTGACACATTCATCGTATTCATGAGCAATCCGGCCAATTTGGTCGGTGTTTGCCCATTGCCAAAACCGTATATGGCGGTTTATGGCAGTCTTTAGTTAGCTGTACTTTCCGAGATTTCCCGGCATCAAGTGTCCAGTCCGAATCTGTTCAGGACACCCCCCAAGCTTTCGCTCAACTACTAAATATAGTATTAACGCCGCTTTAGTCTGCAACATATTGTGTTTTTGGCAAACCGTCCACAATAGTTTTTTGACATGAAAATGTAAGCTACGGAAACACTAGGAATTTCAAAAATACGCAACAATTTACGCTGAAACTCGAACGACTAAATGCCGCGACTAAGACGCATAAACCCCTGTCCCATAAAGCCTTTTTTGGGCTTTATCAGATACACGCAGAGTGAAACTCGCAGGATTTTTTGTTAGCCATCGCCGCCAACGTTTCGAAACTAGTGTGAATCGGTTTTCCACGTCAAGCATTAGTGTGTGACTCTTAAAAAATATCTAAATATGGGGGTAAAATTCAAAATTACGGGGATAACCGTATAAAATTCCTTGGATAAAATTAGTGAAATTTTCGGGGTGATATGAGGCATGAAGCTGGACAAATTGGCATTAAAAGCGCATATACTCAGCAACTTTAGATTCCTAATTCTCGGCGGGAACACATGAAAGATACTCTGCTTCAAATATTCACATGGTGGCGTGGGCAAACACTTGGTGTTCGCTTTTACACTTGGCGCAAAGGTGTGCGCGTTGGTGAAGACCTAAATGGCAATGTTTATTATCGCGATCGCGACGATGAGCGCCGTTGGGTTATCTACTCTGATGTTGTTGAAGCGTCAGAAATACAAGCGGGTTGGCATGGTTGGATGCACCATAAAACGGATACACCACCAACCGAAGATGGCTACAAGGCTTATTCTTGGGAATTAGCTCACAAAGCTAATCAGACTGGAACGGCAAATGCCTATCGTCCGGCCACTGTGCGCCGCGCAGCGGAAGGGGATGCACCTGCTTCTGATTATGAAGCGTGGACGCCTTAAGTAAAAAAGGAACGGCGGTTTTGACGTCGTTAAATTGCCGTCATTTGGTACAATGTTTCAACTTCACCAGCCTATGTCACTACAAGATAGACGCTTCGTGCGATAAATTAGCTTATGTCTAAAAAACGATCAGCCCTTATTCTTGCCGTTAGTAGCCTTTTGCCGTTTCAAGCAGTGAATGCTCAAACGACTATTGAAGGAGTGATTGGCCAGCAAATCCAAACAGAGCAGGGCACGGAAGAAGTGCCTGCTGGTTTCGTGAATGGTATTGCAACGCCGCCACCACCGCAAAAAATTGTCAATGATGTGGCTGTGTTTGCTGGGCTTGATAAAATAACAGGCCGGATCATTCGCTTTGACGTTAAAGTCAATGAAACCGTACAGTTTGGTGCTTTGCAGGTAACGCCGAAGGTTTGTTATACCCGTCCAGCAACGGAAACACCACAAACGACAGGCTTTGTAAAAGTGTCTGAAGAGAAATTGGATCGAAAGATTCAAGACCTTTTCAGCGGTTGGATGTTTGCCGCGAGCCCAGGTCTGCATGCCGTTGATCACGCGGTTTATGATGTTTGGCTTGTGGATTGTAAATCTGCTGATCAGTTTTCGCTCAAACCTGTCACCACATCAGATGATGATTTGGGCGGCCGTGGGTTTGGCAATGATGACAGCGATTCCCCAGAGACCTCAGGGGAACCGGCTTTAGCCCCACCGCCTACGCCAACCATAAATCCGCTACGCGGCTAATCGTCGGTTATATTTTAAATTCTTCAATGATTTTAAGCGCTTCGGCGCCGCTTATAGATTCATCTAAGGCATGAAAATCACCCCGTCGATCGAGCGCTGTTTCTAAAAGCAGGTGATAACGGTGGCGACTTACATCTATAGCGCCGAAAGTTTTCAAGTGGTCGGTTGTGAATTGCGTATCAAGCAGACGGAAACCACCTGCACACATACGGGCGACGAGGTGGGTAAGCGCGATTTTTGACGCATCGCGTGCACGAGAAAACATACTTTCCCCGAAAAATGCGCCACCAAGATGAACACCATAAAGGCCACCAACGAGATCATCCCCGTCGTATACTTCCACGGTGTGGGCGCGACCTGTTTCGAATAGGTCTTTATACAGCCTTCGGATAGGTCCGTTGATCCACGTTACATCGCGATCAGGCGTTACTGCTGCACATCCATCAATCACAGCCTCAAAGTCTTTGTTGCTAACAACGCGGTAGGGGCTCTTGCGAATGGTTTTCTTCAAACGGCGCGGTATATGGAAGTCTGTAAGCGGAATAATACCGCGCTCTTCAGGTTCAACCCAGAATAAACCATCGTCGTCAGCGCTTTCGGCCATCGGAAAAATGCCGCACGCATAAGCTTTCAGCAAAACTTGCGGCGTAATTTGAAAGTCAGCAGTCGAAGACAACAGCTATTCCAGTCAGAAAGCGTTCGAACTTATTTAAACGGTATCGGTATTTTCTGGATTGGCGAGAAAGTTTTCAAGCCAATGAATATCATATATTCCGTCTTGAATATCCTTGTTGTTCAATAATGAATGGAACAAAGGAATTGTCGTCTCAATACCGTCAACCACAAATTCGTTCAAAGCACGGCGAAGACGCATCATGCAGTCTGTCCGGTTACGTCCGTGAACGATGAGCTTACCAATTAAGCTGTCATAATAAGGCGGGATTTTGTAGCCCTGATAGACACCTGAATCAACGCGCACCCCAAAACCACCTGGTGGGTGATATTGTGTAATTGTGCCCGGTGAAGGGGCGAAGGTAACAGGATGTTCCGCATTTATGCGGCACTCAATGGCATGGCCATTAAATTTGACGTCGTCTTGCGTAACGGAAAGATCACCGCCAGCGGCAACGCGAAGTTGCTCGTGGACCAAATCAATGCCCGTAACTGCTTCAGTTACTGGGTGTTCCACTTGAAGGCGGGTGTTCATTTCAATGAAATAAAACTCGCCATTTTCATAAAGGAACTCAACCGTACCAGCACCCGAATATCCCATTTTTGCAACAGCGTCGGCGCAAATTTTGCCAATGCTCGCACGCTCATCTTCATTGAGCGTTGGGGAGAGGGCTTCTTCCCAGATTTTCTGGTGGCGGCGCTGTAGCGAACAGTCGCGCTCTCCCAAATGGATTGCATTGCCTTTGCCATCGCCAAACACTTGAATTTCAATGTGGCGCGGCGTGATGAGGTATTTTTCAAGATAAAGTGCGTCATCACCAAAAGCTGCTTTTGCTTCGGCTTTAGCTGTTGATACAGCTTCTCCAATATCAGCCTCAGTCATCGCGACCTTCATGCCGCGACCACCGCCACCGCTTGCCGCTTTTACAATAACTGGATAACCGATTTCGCTGGCAACCTTCTTGGCTTCTTCAACGCTGTTCACGGCACCTTTGGAGCCAGGAACCACGGGAATGCCGAGTTCTTCTGCCGTTTGTTTTGCCGTGATTTTATCACCCATAATGGAGATATGTTTCGCCGAAGGGCCAACGAATGTGAGGCTATGGGCTTCCAAAATCTCAGCAAAACGGGCGTTTTCAGAAAGAAAACCATATCCTGGGTGAACCGCTTCAGCGCCTGTGATTTCACAAGCGGCCAAAATTTCCGGTATTTTTAAATAAGAATCGCGCGCCGGAGGCGGCCCAATACAAACGCTCTCATCTGCAAGGCGTACATGCATTGCGTCAGCATCCGCAGTTGAGTGAGCGGCGACAGTTTGAATGCCAAGCTCTTTACAAGCACGAAGAATACGAAGCGCGATTTCGCCGCGATTGGCAATTAGAAGTTTATTGAACAAACCAACGCTCCCTTATTCGATCACGAAGAGCGGCTCGCCAAATTCTACTGGCTGTGCATCATCAACCAAAATGGCTTTCACCGTACCTGCTTTATCGGCAGGAATTTGGTTCATGGTTTTCATGGCTTCAATGATCAAAACAGTCTGGCCGACTTTTACCTTGTCACCTACAGAAACAAACGCAGGTTTGCCTGGTTCTGCGGAAAGGTACGCTGTACCAACCATTGGTGATTTAAGTGCATTTTCTGATGCTGCGCTGTCTGCTGGTGCAGCGACTGCGGCAGGTGCTGTGCTAGGAGCAGGCGCTGCTGCGACAGGCGCTGCTGCGACGGGTGCCGCTTGAACCACTTGAGTAACTGCGCTGTTTCTCGATAAGCGTAGACGCAATGTCTCATGCTCAATTTCAATTTCATTCAAATCGGTTTCTGAAAGAAGTTCTGCCAATTTGCGGATGAGTTCGTGATCGATTGGTTCGTTTTTTGCCATTTTAATTCTTCTAATTCTCTATCGGGCTTTAGGTATCTAGCCCTTTTAGGAGGTAGCTGCGATTGCTTGCATTGCGAGTGTATATCCGTAAGTGCCCAAGCCTACAATAGTTCCTTTTGAAACTGGGGAAACATATGAATGGTGGCGGAAAGCTTCGCGCGCATGAACATTGGAAATATGCACTTCAATGACCTTGCAATTACTGCCTGCAATAGCGTCATGCAGCGCGACGGATGTGTGTGTGTAGGCGCCAGGATTGAAGACAACCCATGTGCCTGCAGCACCAGATTCTTGAAGTGCATCAACAAGTTCACCTTCGTGGTTGGACTGTTGGCATTGCACGGTAAACCCAAGCTTTTCGCCAACGCTTTTACATTCCTGCTCAAGCATCTCCAAAGTGGTCGCACCATAAATTTCAGGTTCTCTGGTTCCTAACAAATTTAGGTTAGGGCCGTTTAGAACCAAAACATTGGTCATAATCTAAGCTTTCTTATTCTTACTTTATTCGTATTGGCACTCTTTATAGGCGAGAGGCGGCCAAATCAAAAGGGAAACTATACGGTAGCGTGCTTTGTTCACCGCATCAAAATACTAGGAGCAGGTGGTTTTACCGCATTCGCGCATGGCACTCACTTTTTGTTGCAATACATCAAGATCTACCGCGCCGGGTATCAACTCATTGCCGATAATAAACGAAGGTGTACCGTTGATGCCTAATTCAGAGGCAAGTTGATAGACTTCACCGATGGCTTCTTCCACCTGTCGCGTTTGCGATAAGCTTTGAAGCTCGTCAGTGTCGATGCCAAGATTGGCGGATAGCGCAAGGGCGATACGTTCATTGACCTGACCTTGAGAGCTCAAAAGCTGTGTGTGCAGATCTTTGTATTTCGCTGGTGCAATTTTTGATGCTGCTATTGAAATGCGGGCGGCTTCTTGAGAGCCCGGGCCAAGGACAGGAAATTCTTTCAAGATAACTTTGATTTTCGGATCTTGCTCAATCAAGGCTTCAACGGTTGCTAATGTTTGACGGCAAAATCCGCAGTTATAATCAAAGAACTCAATCAGCGTGACATCACCCTCAGGGTTGCCGATCACGATTTGATGGTCAGATGAATGCAGAATATCTGCGTTCGCTTGGATTTGTCGCTGTTGATCGGCTGCCAGTTGTTCTTCGCGCTGACGTTCAAATGCTTGCAGCGCCTCGATGATAACTTCAGGGTTCTTCAAAATGTATTCATGAACCAGTTTTTCGATATCTGCATCTGTGCGGCTTTGCGGGGACTGGGCATGGGCGTTGGACATTGCCACACCCAAAAACCCTAGCAGAACCAATATTTTAAGTTTAAGCCAAGCTCTTTTCATCAGTCTGTACGTAAACCTTTTTGATTCATCCCCATGTAGCAAGAACCATATAGACTAATATGAAAACCGCCAAGTTTTAGAGGCGAGGATTTTTGTATGTCAAAATATCATCAGCTTGAAGCCAACCTCTGGTTCCTCTTTTAAGCTTCTTTTTGGCGCGCGATGCATGAAATTTGGACCCACGTAAATCGCCTAAATAGAATAGACCATTAGCCGTTGCTAAGCTCGCCAAACCAGATTGTCCTGCGCGAGAATGAGCGATTGCAAGTTGGGTATGTGCGTTTGCTATTGTTTGGTCCCGAGAAATCGCTTTTGTTAGAACGCTGATCGCTTCTTTGTTGTTTTTGGGATTGTTTGTAGCAACCAGCGCATGGCCGAGTAGCGTTTGCATAAGCGGTTGTCCTGGGGCCAATTTCAACGCTTTACGCAAAGGCGCTATAGCATTTTGAGGCTGGCCGCCTTCTAGGTAAGCTTGGCCCTTGAGTTCCCAAAAATAAGGGTAATTAGGTGCCCGCTTAATCAATTTATCGATGTTCTTTTGTGCTCGTTTTACCTTGCCAAAACGATAGCCAACAATTGCGCGCGCGTAATCTGCGGCGAGGGATTTATCTTTTGTCGGATAACGACGACCAACACGCTGCGGATGTTCTGTGAAGGCAGAGATCTTGGCCTGCATCAGTTTGTGGCGGGCGATTAGCGATGCGCTGTCTTTTTTGTCTCTAAATTTGCTTTTGTTCACAAGGTTTTCGATCAAACCTATGCGTTCTCGCGGCAATGGGTGGGAAAGGACATAGGGATCAATTGATGTCGCCGTTACAGGGATCTGGCGCTGCAAAGTCTCAAATGTTTTCAACATGCCAACAGCCGATTGGCCGGTTTTTTCCAAATAAGTGACCGCGGCACGGTCCGCCGCAACTTCCTCGGTACGTTGGTGCGCGAGGATTGTCCGTGCAGCAATGTTGCCGCTGCCTTGTAGGAGACCTGCGCCTGCTTGTGCGGTTGTAGTGCTACCAGATGCCGCACCTGCAACAATAGCTGCACCAGCAAGAATGCTTGAGACAATTGAGATGGTTCGGGCACCGGAAACAGCTTGTCGAATGCGTGAAAGGTGTCCGCCAGCAATGTGGCCTGCTTCGTGAGCAATAACACCGATTACTTCGTTTGGTGTGTTTGCCTGTCTGAGTGTTCCAAGATTGATGAACATGCGGCGACCATTGGCAACGAAAGCGTTGAATTGGTTGGAGCGGACAAGGTGGATCGCGACAAAATTGGATTTTAAGCCAGCGGCCTTGAAGATCGGCTGTGAGTAATCTCGGATCAAAGCTTCCATCTCAGCATCACGAACGAGTGGTACACCGCCTTGAGCAGCAGCAGGCCCGATGGTCATCGAAGCGGCTAGCATTGCAGCAAGCATCAATTTCAAAGACCTAATTGCGTTTGCAACTATAGAGGTTGTCATACTGGTTCCAATCATCATCGCGTCGTTCGTGCATAACTCTCTTATATCAGACTTGCCCAATGGTCATGGCTGAAATATGGCTAAGCTTCATAAACCTAGCATAGATTCATCCGCGCCATATCGCTATGGGCAAGAGAGGGACAATTGATAATATCTACGTCAAATCGAAGTGAGATCTCGTCATTTCTTGCAATGGATGTGCTGCGACGCGCAAATGCGGCCGAGCGCGAGGGTAAGGATGTTATCCACATGGAGGTGGGCCAGCCTGCGGCATCCGCACCCTCTATTGTCATTGATGAGGCCCAAAAATGGTTGGCCAAAGGGCGCTTAGGCTATACCGACGCGCTGGGCCTTGATGATTTACGAAAACGTATTGCCCAGCATTATTTTGAAAAATATGCGGTAGAGATTGATCCGCAGCGTGTCGCGGTAACCACCGGCTCATCTGGAGGCTTTAACCTCGCTTTTCTTGCAGCCTTTGATGTTGGGGATAAAATTGGCCTGCCGTCGCCCGGTTACCCTGCTTACCGCAATATTTTGGCGGCCCTTGGTCTTGAAGTGGTTGAGATTGAAACCACCGCTGATGACCGCTGGACCCTGAGTGAGCGGGCGTTGCGTGAAGCGCATGAACTGCATGGATTAAAAGGCGTCTTAGTCGCAAGCCCTGCCAATCCAAGCGGCACAATGCTGACATCTGATATGCTGAAAAGGGTATGTGAGACATGCAAAGAGCTTGGTATTCGCTTTATTTCAGACGAGATTTATCATGGCCTCGTCTTTGAAGGAGAAGAAGAGACAGCCCTTCGTTATAGCGACGAGGTGATTGTCGTAAATTCGTTCAGCAAATATTTCTGCATGACAGGTTGGCGCGTTGGTTGGATGATTTTGCCTGAAAACATGGTCCGAACTGTAGAGCGGTTGGCGCAAAACCTGTTTATATCCGCACCAGAGTTATCACAAAGGGCAGGGATCGCTGCTTTTGATGCAATGGCGGAGTTTGAAGTTATTAAATCGGGTTATGCCGATAATCGAACAATCATCATGGCAGCACTGAAAGAAATGAACCTGACCGATTATCACCCTGTTGATGGCGCGTTTTATTTCTATGTGAATGTCAAAAACCACACGAACGATTCGTTGCAGTTCTCACAAAAAATGCTGGACGAAATTCATGTTGCAGCAACACCGGGTGCAGATTTTGATCCGGTGCGTGGGCATCAATATCTACGGTTTTCCTTCGCAGGTTCCGCCGACAATATGCAGCGCGCAATGGAGCGATTAGGCAACTGGCTCTAACGAAAAATGCCCGCGAATAACGCGGGCATTTTTTTTTAATTCAACAGCTTAGAACTATCTAAAAGAAAGAACGGCGTTGCCACCAACCAGATTTTGCTGGTTTCTTTTCTTTCTCCTCAGCTTTCGCCTCAGGCTCAGCCTTAGTTTCTGGTTCAGCCTTCGCCTCAGGTTCAGATTTAGCTTCTGGCTCGGCCTGTTGGGCTGCTTCAGCTTGTTCTTCTGCTGCTTTCGCCGCTTTCTTCTTAGCGATTGTCGCAGCTCTCTTTTCTGCAGGGGTCAGCTTTTTAGGCTCTTCCTCAACAGCATTTTCTTGAACTGTCTCAGTTGCTTCTGACACTTCTGTCGCTTCAGAAGCTTCCGCTGCTTCGTCTTTCTTCTTACGAGGCGCGCGTTTGCGAGGTTTTTTCGCAGGTTTCTCGTCAGCTTCCGGCTCGCCGCTGGTTGCTTCTGAAACGCTATCGCTAGGAGCCTCTGCTGTTGCTTCAGCCGGAGCGCCATCTTCTTGAGGCTTTGCGTCTACCGCTTCACCTTCTGAAGCATCAGCATTTTCAGTTGCCTCTGCACCACCACGATCACGGCGACCACCACGACGACCACGTCTGCGACGCTTCTTTTTGCCTTCGCCTTCGCCGTCTTCGGTTTCTTCGTCAGAATTAGAAGATTGAGCTTGGTTATCGCCGTCCTCTTCATTGCCTTCTTCATTATTTGACGCATCTGCATCAGACTTGCCGCGTCTACGGCCCCGTCTTCTGCGGCGTTTGCGCGGAGATTTATCTTCTTCGTCACTGATTTCTTCTTCAGCAACATCCTTGGCAATCAATTCTGCTTCAGCCGCTTCTGCTGCTGCATCAAGTTCCGCATCGCGGGCAAGTTCAGCATCAATATCGACAGTTTCAGGCGTCACAATAGTCGGTGATTTCGGCGCTTCAGCGCGTTCGCCACGGCTAATTGTGCAATATTCACCAATAATCGTTTCATCAGAATCAAACGTGATGGCAAGGCCAAAACGTTCTTCCAGTTCTATCAAATTGGCGCGCTTATGGTTTAGGACGTAAAGAGCGACAGACCCACGGGTGCGAACAATTAGATTGTGCTTAGACCCTTTGTTTAAATGGTCTTCAATCGCTCGCAACACATGCAGTGAAACAGAAGCGGGATCGCGCACATAGCCAGTGCCTTCACAATGCGGGCATTCTTCCATGGTGCTTTCAAGCACGCTTGCGCGAATACGCTGGCGTGACATTTCAAGTAGACCAAAGTGAGAGATGCGACCGACTTGTATACGGGCACGGTCATTGCGCAAACACTCTTTGAGTTTGCGTTCAACAGCACGATTGTTGCGGTTTTCTTCCATGTCGATGAAGTCGATCACGACAAGGCCAGCAAGATCGCGCAAACGGAGCTGACGGGCAACTTCTTCGGCAGTCTCTAGGTTTGTGCTGAGTGCTGTTTCTTCAATCGAGCTTTCACGAGTTGAACGGCCTGAGTTCACATCAATGGAAACCAAGGCTTCCGTCTGGTTGATGATGATATAACCGCCAGATTTCAATGTTACCCGTGTGGAGAACATGGCATCCAGTTGAGCTTCAACACCGTGACGGGCAAAGATCGGTTGCAAATCCTTATAAGGTTGCACGTTCTTCGCGTGGCTCGGCATCAACATCCGCATGAATTCTTTTGCTTCGCGATAACCCTCATCACCAGACACAAGCACCTGCTTGATGTCTTTGTTATAGAGGTCACGAATGGAGCGTTTCAGCAGACTGCCTTCCTCATAAACGAGGGAAGGGGCCGATGATTTCAAGGTGAAATCACGCACATTTTCCCAAAGGCGCATCAGGTATTCAAAGTCGCGATTGATTTCAGGCTTAGTGCGGTTTGCACCAGCAGTACGCAAAATCACGCCCATGCCTTCAGCAACATCAAGATCAGTTGCAATTGCCCGCAGACGTTTGCGGTCAGATTGATTGGTAATCTTGCGAGAAATCCCACCACCACGGTCCGTATTTGGCATCAACACTGAATAGCGACCAGCAAGAGAGAGATACGTGGTGAGGGCTGCACCCTTGTTGCCGCGCTCTTCTTTTACAACTTGCACCAAAATGATTTGGCGACGCTTGATGACTTCTTGAATTTTATATTGTTTCGCACGAGGGCGAGAGCGACGCTCTGGAACTTCTTCTAAGGCATCTTCTGAACCAACTGATTCAACGCCTTCTTCAGCGTCGTCGCCAGAATCGTCTTCATCCGTATCATCGTCGTCTTCGTCGCTGTCTTCAGCATCAGCTTTCGCTTCGGGTGCGCTTTCAGCTTCTGTTTCTTCGCCAGCATCAGCCTCAGCAGCAACGTCTGTTTTCGGTGCGTCTTCAGCCGCTGCTTCTTCAGCATTTTCTGATGATGCTTCTACTGCAGCGTCTTCGCCTTCAGTTGAAGCGGTGGCTTCATCTTTTGCGCCATCTTCAGCAGCATCACTTGCAGCTTCCTCAACAACATCAGATTGAACTTCGTCTTGCTTGGCGCGGGCAGCCTTACTTGAGCCACGACGACGACGTCCACGCTTTTTCGGCGCTTCTTCTTCGTCTTCTTCGTTGGCTGCTTTGTGGGCTGCCGCTTCTTCCTCAAGCAAAGCCTGACGGTCTGCAACTGGAATTTGATAATAGTCTGGATGAATTTCCGAGAAAGCAAGGAAGCCATGACGGTTTCCGCCATAGTCGACAAAGGCTGCCTGTAGTGATGGCTCTACTCGCGTTACTTTCGCAAGGTAGATATTACCTTTTAGTTGTTTCTTGTTTTCAGCTTCAAAATCGAATTCCTCGACCCGGTTGCCGCGAACCACCACAACCCGAGTTTCCTCGGGGTGGGCGGCATCAATGAGCATCTTGTTGTCCATGTAGTCTGGTCTCCACAACCGCGCCGCAAATCATGGCAAGCGTCATAGTGATCAGAATGCCGATCCACTAGACTAGAGCCGTTTTGTGCGAGGAGGTTGGTTGGGTTATGGGCCAAGCTAGACGAGGTTAAACTTTTTGTTTCAACACTGATCATAGACATACGTGTTGCGAAACCAGCGTATAGGAGTGCTGCAGACGCGAGCGCTGCAAGAATAAAGGTTTCGTCGTTTAACAGTTCGCTTGGCAATTTTAATACCTGAAGGAACAAATTTGTTCCAAATGAAGAAGTAGGCACAACTGAAGTTCCGATAGAGGGAAAATCTGTTATGGCGGCAATCTTGGCGCTTCAGTTAGCATTGCGCGGAAGTTAAAGATCTTGAACGAGTTGCGTTCCAAAGATGCATCTTTATCCACGTTCCCATGGTATCAAACGGTCATCGCAAAGTGGTTTGAACATGCCCCTATAAAGTGTGGGGTCGAATTCAATCGGATGCTTTGATAACGTGATCAAAAAGCTTCCTGCTACTTTGCTCGCCTTTGTTACGCCTGAGATAGCTGTACAAAGCGTCAAAAATTTTGCCGCATTTATATCTCTAGGTGCGAATCTATAATAATTCAAGGATAAAGAAAATAGTTCTGCTAGGTAGGTGGGGCTTAGAGACCGTTATGATTGACTATCCAAAGGTGATAAAAGCTTGAAATTCCTCGAGGATATATACGTTTTATCAAAGTTGAAGCAGGGATGTTTAGTCACCTTGTTCGGTTTGTTGAAGGTTTTGATTTTTGTGCTCGCCGTTGAGATCTCGGTCGATAAAGCCTTTGCACAGCAGCCATCCACAGAAGAATCGGTTGCGAAATTGGTTGGGTTTAAGATTGCGGGCAACGAGGAAAAAGCGCGCCTTGTTTTAGAGATCGATGGGTTTCTTGTGCCAACGGGCTTCCTGTCTAGTGCGCCGTTTCGATATGCGATTGATCTTCCCAACACAAAAGTCGGTCTGACAGGCAAAGCGATAAAAGGTGACCCAGGTTTTCTAAAATCGATCAAATATGGCCGAAATGAAAACAACGAGCTACGCCTCATCGTCGGCACGGAAGTGCCTTTTGTTTTGAAAGACTCGTTTGTCGTTCCCAAGCAAGGCGATCAACCAACGAGGCTAGTATTTGATTTCAGCAAAGCGACAGAATCCCAGTTTCGCATCGCTATGGCGCGGCAAGCAGAAGAAGCGCGCCTTGAAAAAGACAGACAGGAAGAAGCAAAAAAACAGGAAACGAAAGCAGCCAGCAAAGGCGATTCACCTAGGCTGAGACGGCGGTGGCGAATTGTTGTGGATCCTGGGCACGGTGGAAAAGATGGTGGCGCAAAAACCCGAAAAGGGGTGTTGGAGAAAGAAATTGTTCTTTCGTTTGCCGAACATCTTGCGTCAGCTTTAAGTGGAAGCGGGCAGTTCGATGTCATTTTGACGCGGACATCAGATACATTTGTGCCCTTGAAAGAGCGGGTGAAAATAGCGCGCGACAACGATGCTGATTTGTTCGTTTCAATCCATTCTGACAGCTTTCCTCGAGACCGTCGCGTCCGAGGTACTGCGATTTACACCATTTCCAAAAAAGCCTCAGACAGTATGGCCGCCACTTTGGTTGCTCAACAAAACCAATCTGATGCAATTGCAGGTTACGATATAAAAGACGGGCCGAATGAGGTGGTGGATATTTTGTTCGATCTCACGAGGCGGGAAACGAGCAATCTCTCCGTCTTGTTTGCGCGCCACTTTTTGCAAGATATGAAAGGGAAGGTCAGGTTTTTCAAAATCCCCCTCCAGCGTGGTGCTTTCACGGTGTTACAAGTGCCAGACGTTCCATCTGCCCTGATAGAACTCGGCTTTTTATCAAACAATGCTGATGCTGCGCTTTTATCTTCTAATGAATGGCGCGAGCGTATTGCTTTGGAAATGGCTGGAACAATTGCATCCTACTTTAAAGTCCCGTTGTCGGGGCTAGGGGAGTGACAACATCGCAACTCATTTAGAAAAATTTGAGGAAATTGGATGTGTCGGGTAAAATATGGCATGGTTTTAACGGCTTGCCATATTGCGGTCTCAATTTGGTTTGTTGTGGATTAATAACTAATATTTAGGGACTCACTGCGTATAGTTAACAAAGTGTGTCTCGCATTTTGCTGGTAAACAGTTTAAATGCGCACACTAATTGAATGGCTCAAGGACTAAAGCTGCATGTTTTTCAGGTTTTTTGGATATTTGTTTGGCATCGGCACGGTGTGTTTCATCATTGTTGCTGCAGGTGTCACCTATTATATCAGCGAACAGAACAAGGTTTTGCCTGATTACGAAGTGCTGAGCCAATATGAACCGCCAGTGATGACCCGCATTCACGCCTCAGATGGTGCGTTGATGGCGGAATACGCAAAACAGCGTCGCCTGTTCTTGCCAAGCCCGACCATTCCGGACCTCATCAAAGCGGCGTTTATTTCTGCTGAAGACAAAAACTTCTACAGCCATACGGGTATTGACCTGACGGGTATTGGTCGTGCGGTTTATGTGAACATCCAAAACAAACTGGGTGGCCGTAACCGCCGGCTTGTTGGTGCGTCTACGATTACGCAGCAGGTTGCGAAAAACTTTCTTTTGACGAGTGAGCAGAAATTCGAACGCAAAGTACAAGAAATGCTCTTGTCGCTGCGCATTGAAGCAGCTTATTCGAAAGAGAAAATCCTTGAGCTTTATTTGAATGAAATTTATCTCGGCCTTGGCGCTTACGGCGTAGGGGCTGCGTCGTTGGTTTATTTCGATCGTTCAGTCAGTGAAATTTCACTTGCCGAAGCGGCCTATTTGGCAGCTTTGCCGAAAGGTCCAACAAACTATCACCCATTCAGAAACAAAGATCGCGCAATCGGGCGCCGTAACTGGGTTATCGATCGAATGGTCGCTAACGGTTATATCTCGACAGAAGATGGTGAGGCGGCAAAAGAAGAAGATTTAGTCGTACGTCCGCGCAAGAAAGGCACAAAACTCTTTGCAGCCGATTACTTCGCTGAAGATGTTCGCCGTGAATTGATTAAACTATATGGAACGAAGGGCCTTTATGAAGGTGGACTTTCTGTTCGTACAACGCTTGACCCTTCATTGCAGGTTAAAGCACGCCGCGCGTTGCAAAATGGCTTGTTGGCCTTTGATCGCCGCCGTGGATGGCGTGGGCCACATGCGACACTAGAGCTTAAAGATGAGTGGGGCAAAGAACTTGGCGACGTTAAAGGCCTTCGTGATGTTCCTGAATGGCAACTTGCTGTTGTATTAGATTTGGATGATCAAGCCGCAACAGTTGGCTTGCAGCCTGCTAAACTCGTTTCGGGCGCTCTTTCAGATGAACGCAATAAAGTGAGCGTTCCTCTTGACACGATGAAATGGGCACGTTGGGCGAAAGGTGATCGTCGCGGTATCGCGGTTAAAACCCCAAGAGATATTCTCTCAATTGGTGACGTGGTTTTTGTTGAACCTAAAAACCGTCGGGCGACAGCTGGTGATTATGCGCTGAGACAGTTGCCTGAAATTGAGGGTGCTATTACAGCAATGGACCCATACACGGGCCGCGTTCTTGCTATGGTCGGCGGCTTCAGTTTCGCAGACAGCCAATTCAACCGTGCATCACAAGCAAAACGACAGCCTGGTTCTTCGTTCAAGCCGTTTGTTTATGCTGCAGCTCTCGATAATGGCTACACGCCATCGTCTGTTGTGCTTGATGCTGAAATTGCCATCGACCAAGGTAACGGTCTTGGTATTTGGAAGCCTAAAAACTATGGCAAAAAATTCTATGGTCCGTCGACCCTTCGTCTCGGTATTGAGCGTTCTAGAAACGCTATGACCGTTCGCTTGGCGAAAGACATGGGTATGCCGCTTGTTGCAGAATACTCAAAGCGTTTTGGTATTTATGACAATCTATCTCCAGTGCTTGCTATGTCTCTTGGAGCTGGTGAAACCACAGCTATTAGAATGGTGAGTGCTTATTCAGTGCTTGCAAATGGTGGCCGTAAGATTGAACCAACTTTGATTGACCGCATTCAAGATCGCTACGGCAAGACCGTGTTTAAGCATGATAAACGTGTTTGCGAGGGTTGTGAGGCGACTGAGTGGGAAAACCAAAATGAACCAGTTCTGATTGACGAGCGCGAACAAGTGCTTGACCCAATGACTGCTTATCAAGTGACTTCCATGATGGAAGGCGTTGTGAAGCGCGGTACTGGTGTTGCTGTTAAAGCTCTTGGCAAGCCGATTGCTGGTAAAACTGGTACAACAAACGATGAGAAAGACGCATGGTTTGTTGGCTATGCACCTGACCTCGTGGTTGGTGTTTATGTCGGTTACGACACACCACGCGCTATGGGTAAAGGCAACACGGGTGGTCAGTTGGCAGCACCGATCTTTGCTGATTTCATGAAAGAAGCGCTAAAGGGTAAGCCGCCTGTAGAGTTTCGTGTTCCTGAAGGTCTGACACTGATTTCGATTAATGCGAAAACTGGCCTTCGTACGAGTGCCAGCGGAGACGGGACAATATTGGAAGCTTTCAAACCGGGTACTGCTCCACCTAGCCAAACAGACGTTATTGGCTATTCAGCATCCCTTGGCGGCGCACCAATCACACGTTCGCAAGAAACAGACCGAGCAATCATCTCGGGTACTGGCGGACTTTATTAAGTAGCTAACAAGCAAATTCCATCCTTGACGGTTTGCCGCGTATGACTATTGTCGCGGCAGATCGTTAAAGGCTAGAAAACTATGCGCGCAGAAACCCTATCTACCATTGAAGAAATCAAGCAGGCTCTTAGCTTGCTAAGGAGGCATCTTTGACTGGGATAGCGCCGTCAAACGATTAGCTGCGTTAAATGCCAAGGTCGAAGACCCAAACCTTTGGGACGATGCCGCCAACGCGCAAAAGGTTATGCGTGAGCGTCAACAACTAGATGACCAAATGTCATCTGTTTCCAAAGTTGAGACAGACCTTAATGACGCCATCGAGTTGATTGAACTTGGCGAGATGGAAGACGACGCCGATGTTGTCGCGGAAGCTGAGGCAGGTCTAGCCGACATGCTCGAGATGATTGCCCGCAAGCAGGTGGAAACGCTTCTATCTGGCGAAGCTGACGGCAATGACACCTATATTGAAGTCCATTCAGGCGCGGGCGGTACAGAAAGCCAAGATTGGGCGTCTATGCTCATGCGCATGTACACGCGCTGGGCTGAACGCAGCAAATACAAGGTTGAAGTGCTGGAGATGCAGGACGGCGAAGAAGCTGGCATCAAATCCGTGACTTTGTTGATTAAGGGCCAAAATGCCTATGGCTGGGGTAAGACAGAGTCAGGCGTACACCGTCTGGTCCGCATTTCCCCGTTTGATAGCCAAAATCGTCGCCACACCAGTTTTGCAAGCGTTTGGGTCTATCCCGTTGTTGACGATTCAATTGAGATAGAAGTGTCTGAAAGTGACGTGCGCATTGATACCTACCGTGCCTCTGGCGCAGGTGGGCAGCACGTTAATACGACCGATAGTGCTGTTCGTATCACTCATATTGAAACGGGCATCGTTGCCCAGTGTCAAAATGGTCGTTCACAGCACCAAAACAAAGCAACTGCTTGGCAAATGTTGCGCGCGCGGCTTTATGAAGAAGAGCTGAAACGTCGCGAAGAAGAAGCCAATGCCACGTCCGTCACCAAGACAGATATTGGTTGGGGCCACCAAATTCGCTCTTATGTGTTGCAGCCATACCAAATGGTCAAAGATTTGCGCACAGGCGTTGAAAGCGGAAATCCGCAAGCAGTCCTCGATGGTGACTTGGATAAATATATGGAAGCAGCGCTTGCTCAGCGGGTTATGGGCGGCGGTGAACCTGTCGAGGATTTGGACGCTTAGGTTTCAGGCTAAAGGGTTAGCCTGAGTTTCTAAACTGTTCGTCCAAAATCCGGTCTTCCCATGAATGGCTTGCATCAAACATGATCACAGCACTTTGGCTTTGATCTTCATGGATGCGCACCTCAGCCACAGATTTAACTTCGCTATGGTCTGCAACGGCGTTCACAGGGCGTTTTTCGTGCTCCAACACTTCAATCTTTACGTGGGATTGGTTTGGCAACAAAGCACCATTCCAGCGTCTTGGTCTAAAGGGGCTGATCGGCGTTAGTGCCAATAAAGGCGCACGGATTGGGATAATTGGGCCTTGAGCAGAAAAGTTATAGGCCGTGCTGCCTTGCGGCGTTGCACACAAAATACCATCACAAATCAGTTCTGGAAGCCGCACTTTGCCATCAATTGAAATACGCAATTTTGCCGCTTGATAAGATTGGCGAAACAGCGAAACCTCATTGAGGGCGAGGGCATGAGAAATATCGCCTTCGACATCGACTGTCGTCATGGAGAGCGGATAAATACGCGTTGATACCGCTTGCTCAACCCGCTTTGGTAGGTCTTCCGCGCTATATTCATTCATCAAGAAACCAATGGTTCCTTTGTTCATACCGTAAATTGGTTTGTTTTTGTTGAGGACAGAATTGACTGCTTGCAGCATCATACCGTCACCACCAAGGGCAACAATAACATCAGCACTTTCCGCATCGCACTGGCCATAAAGGTCGAGGCATTCTTGCAGCGCTTGTTGCGCGTCATCCGCCTGTGAGGCGACAAAATGGAAAGTAATAGTCACTGTGTCGCGCCATGCCCATAAGTTACGAGAACTCGTCTTATCACACCTAGCATCGTATGATCAATTACCGCGTTTAAGGCAATTTCCAACGAGGCATCACAAGCCTACACCATAAGTGATGCTATAACGCCAATCCATAAAACAAGCGCAAATCCAAGGGCAATTGCAAAATGCCGCCAAATCGAATTTTTGTTTTTGTTCGCCATGTTATTCCCCTTTCTTGATTTAAGGCTAGAGAACGGTGAGATGGGAAGCGAATAAACCGTTCTCATCTTCTAGTGAGGCGCATGTGATGCTGGATTGAATGATCCGATTATGCCAAAGATAGGGGTGGGTATTGATTGTATTGGATTGAGGTAAAGCTTGGCGTTAAATCTGCTGACCGTGAATGATACGTTGGGTGAATATCCGTCATCCTACTATACGGCAACTGCGTCTCAAGCGCCGCTTCAACCGACATTGAATGACAAAGTTTCAGCCGAGGTCTGCATTATTGGCGCGGGATATACAGGCTTATCTGCCGCCCTTCATCTTGCACGAGCAGGACGGCGCGTTGTGGTGCTGGAGGCTCATCGTGTGGGGTGGGGCGCATCAGGGCGCAATGGTGGACAGCTTGGAACAGGGCAACGTCGCGACCAAGATGAGCTGGAAGCAATGCTCGGCAAGTCAGCCGCGCGCGACATGTGGACCTTGGCAGAAGATGCCAAAAGGCTCGTAAAATCCCTGATCAGCGATCTTGATATTGATTGTGATTACCGCGCAGGCATTGTGCACGCAGACCACAAAAGATCCTATGTGAAGGAAAGCGAGCAATATGCCGACTTTCTTCAAAAGGAATATGGGTACGATGAAATTTCGTTCCTTGATCAAACATCTGCGCGCGAGATCGTTGGGTCTGAAGGATATTATGGCGGAACGCTCGATTTAGGAGCAGGGCATCTTCATCCCCTCAAATTTGCCATTGGCCTCGCCAAGGCCGCGATTGAGGCAGGCGTCCAAATTTATGAAAATAGTTTCGTAACCGAGGTTCGCGAAGGCGAGAAGGCCATTGTTAAAACGGCCACTGGGGAAGTCCATTGCGATACGCTTCTCTTTGCCACCAATGGCTATCTCGGCAATCTAGGCGGTAAGGCAACGGCCCCATGCCGTCACCGCGTTATGCCGATCAACAATTTCATCGTTGTTAGTGAGCCCTTGGATGGTGATTTCGCTGATAGTGTGCTGAAGAACGATTATGCTGTGGCTGATAGCCGTTTCGTCGTGAATTATTTCAGAATGGTGCGCGATGCGCCTGATAAACCGAAACGACTGCTTTTTGGTGGTGGTGAGAATTATGGCTATAAATTTCCAAAAGATATTAAAGCCTTTGTGAAAAAGCCGATGGTCAAGGTTTATCCGCAAATGGTGCCGCGGGTGATCGATTATGGGTGGGGTGGTACGCTTGCGATCACCGTGCCACGAATGCCTGCTTTCCAGCGTCTCAGTGCAAATATGTATTCAGCCAGTGGTTATTCAGGCCATGGGGTCGGCATGGCAACCATGGGCGGCAAAATGCTGGCTGATGTGGTGCTTGGCGATAGTGAGCGTTTCGATCTCTTCCAAAAAGTACCAAAGATGGGTTTCCCTGGAAATTCACTCTTGCGCTGGCCATTGCTGACTGCTGCTATGACTTATTATGCAATTAGAGACAGGCTTTAAGCTTTACCTTTCTGGCGAACACTCCATACTCATCTAGGGGGCAGCTTGAAAGGTATATCACTTGATAGATTTAACCAGTTTTGGCGAAGAGCTAAACGTTGCCGTCGTAGGTTCAAATGGTGGCATAGGATCAGCGATAGTCAAAGCGTTGACGGCCAGCCAAAAAGTTGAAGTAATTTTTGAACTGGGACGTACCAAGCCCGAAAAAATCGGAAATAAGTCCGTTCTTATCTCAGCCGATATGCTGGACGAAAGCAGCGTGATTGCAGCAGCCTCCGCCATTAAAGCGCCGTTGGATATGGTAATCGTGGCCACGGGCCTTTTGCATGACGATGATACAGGACCAGAGAAAACTTGGCGGCAATTTTCCGTGAGTGATGCTGAGAAAATATTTCGGGTAAATGCTTTTGGCCCAATGTTAATCGCTAAACATTTCTTGGCAAAATTAAACAGCGAACAAAAATCGGTCTTCGCCGCACTCTCAGCTAAGGTCGGGTCAATATCAGATAATGAACTAGGTGGCTGGTACACGTACCGCGCCTCCAAGGCGGCACTCAATCAATATATCAAATGTAGCGCGATAGAACTTGGGCGCAAAAACAAGAACGCCATCTGTGTTGGGTTACACCCCGGCACGGTCGCAACCGACCTGTCCGCGCCTTTTCAAGCCAATGTCCAGCCAGGCAAATTATTTGATCAAAACAAAGCCGCAACGCAATTGTTGTCAGTCCTAAATGATCTTGAGTTCCCCAATTCTGGCAATCTTATTTCATGGGACGGGTCAACCATAACACCATGAAACCCTTGGTTTTGCTGGGTTGTAGGGCTATATTGATATTATAATATTGGGCGAGCTATCAATTGTAGATTGATTTTTCAAAAAAGGTCAGTATTGTTGACCTAATTGTTGGAGAGACCGTTATCGGGAGAAGGTTATGAAGCACGAACTGCCGAATGCACATGTGACTTTGGAAGACAAGTACAACGCAGAAAGTGGTAAGGTCTTTATGAGTGGGATTCAAACCCTCATTCGCTTGCCGATGACGCAGATTAAACGAGACCGTGCTGCGGGCTTGAAAACTGGTGGCTTCATTTCAGGCTATCGCGGTTCGCCCCTTGGTAATTACGACCAGCAACTTCAAAAAAGTAAAATCTGGCTGGATCAACACAACGTAAAATTTCAACCCGGTGTAAATGAAGAATTGGCCGCGACCGCTGTGTGGGGAAGCCAACAACTCCATTTGTCGCCGGGCGCTGAATATGATGGCGTGTTTGGCATTTGGTACGGCAAAGGGCCGGGCGTTGATCGTTCGGGCGATGTTTTCAAACACGGTAATGCTGCAGGTAGCAGCAAGCATGGCGGCGTTTTGTGTTTGGCGGGTGATGACCATGCAGCCAAATCATCAACATTACCGCATCAGTCTGATCACGCCTTTATGAGCGCTGTGATGCCGATGCTTTATCCAAGTCATGCAGGTGAGTTTTTGGAACTGGGTTTGGCAGGCATTGCGATGTCGCGTTATTCTGGTTGCTGGACAGGCATGAAAGTGATCGCCGATACGATTGAAACCACCGGCGTGGTTGATCTTGCAGGTGAGATGCGCCAATTCGTTGAGCCGACTGATTTTGATATGCCTGAAGGCGGGCTCAATATTCGTTGGCCAGATGATCGCTGGGCACAGGACCAACGCTTGCAAGAGCAAAAAGCATATGCCGCTCTTGCGTGGGCACGAGCAAACAAGCTTGATCATGTTGTGATGGACACCAAACGTCCGCGCATTGGCATCATTGCGTCTGGCAAATCGTATGAAGACGTGCGTCAAGCACTGCGTGAATTAGAGATAGACGAGGTAACGGCCGACCGTCTCGGTCTTCGTGTCTACAAAGTAGCGATGCCTTGGCCACTAGAACCTTATGGCGTGCGAGAATTTGCTGAAGGTTTGGATACCATACTTGTGGTCGAAGAACGTCGTGAAATCATTGAAAATCAAATCAAACAGCAGCTCTACAATTGGACGCCGAACAAGCGACCAACGGTGATCGGCAAATTTGACCATGAAGACAAACCGTTGTTGCCATTGGGCACAGAGCTGACCACAGGCGTTATTGCCCGTGCAATTTGTAACCTTGTGATGAAGGTGCAAATGGATTCTGGCCTAAAAGAGCAATTGCAGAAAAAACTAGATTGGTTTGCTCGCCGTGCAGAAATGCGCAAGAAGCATGTGGCCGCGACTGAAAGATTGCCTTATTTCTGTTCTGGCTGCCCGCATAACTCATCAACAAAACTGCCAGACGGTAGCCGTGCGCTTGGCGGGATTGGGTGCCATTTTATGGTGCTTTGGATGGACCGCAATACGGAAACCTTTAGCCATATGGGTGGTGAAGGTATCGCGTGGACAGGATCAGCGCCTTACACCAAAGAAAATCATATTTTCGCTAACTTAGGCGACGGAACTTACTTCCACTCTGGCTCATTGGCCATCCGCCAAGCTGTATCCAGTGGTGCGAATATAACCTACAAAATTCTCTATAATGACGCTGTCGCCATGACAGGCGGGCAATCGGTGGACGGCAGCTTAACGCCTCCGCAAATCACGCACCAGTTGCACCATGAAGGTGTCAATAAAATCTATCTGATTTCAGATGAACCAGAGCGCTACCCACAATCATCTTTGGCGCCGGGCGTAACCCTAGGCCATCGCGACACACTTGATGCTGCTATGCTTGATTTGAAAGAAACACCAGGTTGTACGGCAATCGTTTATGATCAGACCTGTGCTGCGGAAAAACGACGTCGTCGTAAGCGTGGTTTGATGGAAGACCCATCAAAACGCGTCTTGATCAATTCAGCCGTTTGTGAAGGCTGTGGTGATTGTTCCGTTCAATCAAATTGCGTTTCGGTAGAACCACTGGAAACGCCACTTGGACGTAAGCGTAAGATCAATCAATCTTCCTGTAACAAGGACTTCTCCTGCGTAAACGGCTTCTGCCCGTCCTTTGTGACGGTTGAGGGTGCTGATTTGAAGAAGAGCGAAGGCCTTCAAAACGTCGATTTCTCCTTTCTGCCAGATGCGCAAAAAACGCCTGCATTAAACAAACCGTATAATATTGCTGTGACAGGCGTGGGCGGAACGGGTGTTTTGACTGTTGGCGCAATCATCGGCATGGCCGCGCACCTTGACGGAAAAGCTGCAAACATCCTCGATATGTCTGGCATTGCCCAAAAGGGCGGGGCGGTTATTAGTCATTTGAGACTTGCCGAGAATACAGAAGACATCGGATCTGCTCGCTTGTCGACAGGATCTGCTGATTTGCTGATCGCGGCTGATAATGTTGTTGCTGGCACCGTGGATGGTGTTGTGCTTTGCGAAGAGGATCACACATCAGGTGTCGTTAATTCCCACCTAACTCCAACGCAAGAATTTGTGCGTGAGCGCGATTTTGATTTCCAAGAATATGCGGTGATGGGTAAAATCAAAGATGCCGTTGGCGATGATCTCAGCACCCACAACTTCACAGAGATTGCTGAAGCAGCATGTGGTGACACCATTGCGACCAACATCATGATGGTTGGTTACGCCTATCAAACAGGTAAATTGCCAGTAACACGCGAGGCCATTGAACGAGCGGTTGAACTAAACGGCGTTGCTGTTGAATTTAACTTGCGTGCCTTTAACTGGGGGCGCTTGCTGGCTCATGATCCAGAACGCTTAAAAAACCTGCTTGGTGACTCTATGCCGAAGCATGTGGTCATTCCGCAAACCTTGGAAGAGATCGTTGAACACCGCGCCCAGCATTTGACGAAGTATCAAAATAAAGCACTCGCCAAACGTTTCCGCGCCTTCATGGCAAAATGTCAGGATGGAACGTTGAACGCTGGAGTGAGCGATACGATTACGGTTGAGATTGCCAGAAATTACGCAAAACTGCTTTCTTACAAAGATGAGTATGAAGTTGCGCGTCTCTTCACTACGCCAGAATTTGAGGCAGAAGTCGCTCAAACATTTGAAAAAGGCGGGCGTTTAAACTTCCATTTGGCGCCGCCGTTAATGTCGAAAATTGATCCGAATAATGGCCGACCAAAGAAAAAGAAATATGGTCCGTCCATGCTGCGCATGTTCCGTTTGATGAAGAAATTTAAGTTCTTGCGAGGGACGCCATTTGATATCTTCGGTTACACAGAAGAGCGTCGTGCTGAGCGTCAATTGATCAAGGATTACGAAAAGACAATCCGTCATGTGTTGAGACAAGTTTCGCGAAAAACCGAATCACTCGGCATCGAAATCGCAGCCTTGCCAAAAGATGTTCGAGGGTATGGCCCGATTAAAGAAAAGGCTATTGCTGAATATTATGCAAAAAATGCGGATTTGATGAACCGTCTCGACAATCCACCAGCGATTGAGCCAAAACGCTTGAAAGAAGCAGCGGAATAGGAGAGTTCCGCTTCAAGTGCGCTCGAACTTTAAGACCATAACGCCAAGGAGAATAACGATAGTTTGAGACGGGCGGTATTGACCTCTTCTCATATATGTTATCTTCTGAGACTTAGTTAATTGGGAGATCGCTATGAAAGTTTTAAAATCGACCTTGGCAGCATGTATTGTTGCAGCAAGCTCGGTATCTGCATTTGCCGCCACTGAACCACAACGGGTTCAAGTATCTGGCGAAATTATGGACACTTGGTGTTATTATTCTGGCGTTATGGGCGGTCAAGATGCCGTTGTGGGTTCTGCTCACCATACCTGCGCTGTTTGGTGTGCTGCGGGCGGCATTCCTGTTGGATTGTTGACCGATGAAGGCGAAGTTTACTTGGTTCTTGAAGTTGAAGGTTCTGGTACCGGTGATGGTAACGATACCCTCCTAGATATCCAATCTGATCGGATCACTGCAGACGCGATGCTTTATGAGCGTGATGGATTTAAATATCTTGTCGTTGAAAAAGTTGTGTCAAACGAAGGCATCACCAATCTCAACCACGAAGATTTTGGCGTGATCCCTGCGTTCTCAATTCCAAAATCTGCACGAGGAGGCTAACACCATGAAAAAACTAATTATAGCTTTGTGCGCCGCTTCGTTCCCATTTGCTGCAATGGCTGATGATCCCAACAGTAAGGCGAAAAACTGGAACCTTGTTGACGAAAAGAAAGCAATTTTCTCTGGTAAGATTGTTGATATTCGTTGTGAAGTTACAGGCAACTGCGCTGACGAATGCGGAGCTGGTGCTTACCAACTTGGCATTTTGACCACAGACGGCAAGCTTATTCCGCCAATGAAAAACGGCCAAACATCGTTCAACGGTGCAATCGATGATCTTCTTCCATACTGCGGCAAGAACGTCGAAGTGGACGGACTTCTTGTTGGTGCAGATATTCCTGAGCAACTTTATCAAATTCAGCTGATTAAAGTTGAAGGTGGTGAGTGGGCGAAGGCTAATTTGCACACTAAAACATGGAAAAAGAAATATCCTGACGCTGGTGGAAAAGGTCCTTGGTTCCGTCGTGACCCACGGGTGAAAGCTCAACTTGAAAAAGACGGTTGGCTTGGCCTTGGTGCTGATGTTGATAAGAAATTCATTGCTGAAAACTACTAGTTGATTACGTAATGAAACCGCTTTTTGCTGGTCTATACATAACAGGGCTTGCCGCACTTAGTTTTAGTGCGGCGGCCTTCTTTTTTGCGCCTCAAGATGAGGGAGCAAAGATCGCGAGTGCATCAGTGAGCACTCCGGACAATGCTGCGCCTTCTTCAAGTGTTGCAAAGCCGCAAACATCCTCGCAAACAGCAGCACTTCCAAATGCCCCGCTGTCAGCGGATGACCTCCAAGCAGCATTGTTTGGCACTAATCTCGGCGGTTCGTTCGATCTAATTGACCATTTTGGTCAGCCGAAACAGTTGGAAGATTATGCGGGCAAGCATGTGATGGTATTTTTTGGCTATGCCAATTGCCTCGCCATTTGCTCTGCTGCCTTGCCTTTGATGGCTGATACGATTGATTTGCTGGGCGATAAAGCCAAAGCAGACCTAGTGCCGCTGATGATCACGGTCGATCCTGAAAATGATACGCCTGACTTCATGCGTGAGAAACTGGCGGAATATCATCCAGCACTTGTCGGTATGACGGGTTCTGAAGGTCAGTTGGCGGATGTACGCAAGAAGTTTCAAGTGCGGATTGAATTTGTCGGGACAGATATTGACAATAACCCGATCTATAACCACGGCAGCTTCATCTATCTGCTTGGTCCAGACGGCAAAGTTAAAACCTTGGTGCCGCCGATCTTAGAGCCGCAACAAATGGCGGACATCATGAAGAAATATATTCTTGAAGAAGAGGCGAGCTAGACGCTTTTCAGCGTTCGCTTAATCCTGCACAGTTGATGCAAAGCGCATCCATACGCGAGAGACGACCAACCGACATCGCCGAACTCATACATTGTTGCAGTCAATTCATGGCACAATGCTCGCACATTTTAGAAAATTTGTGTATGACCCATGCTCACTGATGAAATTACAAAGATGAGGCTTTGATCCATGTCTTCGCAAACCGAAACGGTTCGTCGCAAAACCGCGCTTGATATTCTCAAAATGAAGGGTGATCGCAAGATCGTCTCGCTGACGGCGTATCACGCGCACACGGCAGGCATTATCGACTCCCATGTGGACTTCATTCTCGTAGGCGATAGCCTCGGCATGGTGATGCATGGGCTAGAGACCACGATCCCCGTTACTGTGGATATGATGATCTTGCAGGGACATGCCGTTATGCGTGGCTCTAAGCAGGCGCTGATCGTTGTTGATATGCCATTTGGTTCTTATGAAGAAAGCCCAGAAGTCGCATTTCGAAATGCAGCGCGGATCATGAAAGAAACGGGTTGTGGTGCGATTAAATTAGAGGGTGGCGCGTTAATGGCGCCGACCATCGACTTTCTCACAAGCAGAGGCATTCCTGTGATGGCTCACATCGGCCTCACACCACAAAGCGTCAACACGATGGGCGGCTTTAAGGTCCAAGGTAAGAGCAAAGATGAATGGGCAATTATCGAAGAAGATGCGCGTGCGGTGAGTGATGCGGGCGCGTTTTCTGTTGTGATTGAGGGGGTTGCTGCACCTTTGGCGGATAAGCTGACAGAGCTTGTGCCAATCCCGACGGTTGGCATCGGCGCATCGGCGAATTGTGATGGTCAAATTCTCGTACTTGAAGATATGCTGGGCCTGTCTGATTGGGTGCCAAAGTTCGTCAAGAAATTTGGTTCAATCAAAGATCACATCGAAGAAAGCGTTACATCTTACGCAGATGCGGTTCGTGATCAGTCATTTCCAGCGGCTGAACATACCTATGCGATGAAAAAGCAAAAGAAAGACGATTGATTACAGCTTGCTTTTTGTTGCAATTTTCGAACGTGGCGCATAATGTCCGCGAACCTTACAAACTCTTATAACTGGTTGCAGAATGTCAGATTTTTTTCGTGAAGTAGATGAAGAGCTTCGCAATGACCGAATGAAAGCCGTTTGGACGAACTACGGCAAGATTATCATCGGAGTGGCCGTATTGCTTATCGCCGCGACCGCTGGCTATCGGTATTATCTACATTGGCAAGAGCAGCAGGCTGGTGCCGCTGGTGATCAATATTTGCAAGCGCTCGACCTTGCCAATGATGGTGACCGTGCAGGTGCCCGCAAGATTTTGGACAATTTGGCACAAGATGGATGGGGCGGTTACCCGATCCTTGCTGGCCTTCGTTCTGCAACGACTTTGATTGCTGAAGGAAAAACCAAAGAAGGCATTGATGCCCTCGATGCTCTTTCAACGAACAGCGCATTGTCAGGCGACCTACAAGACTATGCCAGGGTACAGGCCGCAATGGCAGCCGTGGATATTGAGAGCTTTGATCAAATTGTTACACGTACCGGTGGCCTGCTTGGTCCAGAGAGCGCATGGAGCAATTTTGCGCGGGAAGCACGCGCCTTGGCTGCTTGGAAAGCTGGCAATTTAGAAGAAGCGGCTAAATGGGTGCAAGAGTTGAAATCAAATGATGAACTGCCGCAGGGCATGCGTTCGCGTATACAGATCATTGAGGATCTGATCATTTCGCGCGGCGGTAAGCTTCCATCAACTTCCGATTCGTAGTATAAAGTTCCTATAATATTGCTGGATGCGTTCCTCCACGGTGGCCGTTGGAAGGAATGAAATATGTCGATGGCACCATTTGGGTCAGTTGGCGGTAATCACGCGTGGCGTTTAAATACGCTGAGTATGGTGATTGCGTGTGTTGCTCTCACAGGCTGTGTGGCCAAGCAAGCAGCACCCGACATCGCAGCCCTTAATCCCGATCTAGAAACACCAGTGGCGAAGTCGGCAGATACCAAGGTGGTGTCTAATGATAAAGAATTGGCCCCTGATGCGAGCACGGCCACAGCGTCCGAAACGAAATCACCCAAGCCGCTCGCGTATCAATTTGTGGCAAAGGCAAGCTTTGATTTGCCCGCACTCAATCAAGAGTTTCCCAGTACCTATGGGTTTAGCGGCAATAATATAGACCATCTATTGCTAGGCGGCGGTGCATCGTGGCAATCGCAACCAACGAAGAAGGCAGGGCAGGTTACGACGCCGCTGGTTTTGAATGCTGGGCGCCTATTTTATGGCGATGACAAAGGCGGTCTTCATGCGGTTTCTGCAAGCAATGGGGCGTCGTTATGGACTGTTCGCTTGTCGGACGGGAAGATACATCAACCAATCGCGACATTATTTGCCGATCAAAATGTACTTTATGCGGCAACGAAAAATGGGCATGTCATTGCTGTATCTGTAAAAGACGGCGCCATTCTTTGGAAGAAGAAAATAACTGGAAGTGGCGACGGTTCAATTAAGGGCGCATTGCGTTCATTGGGCAAGACGCTGCTCCTTCAAATGGGGAATGATCAGCTGATCACCTTGTCAAAAGATAAGGCGGAAGCCGGATGGCGCTATAAATCTACCCATCCCATCAGCTCTTTGGCGGTCTCTAATGGATCAATCCAATTGCTCGATAACAAGAATAGCTTTTTACGGTTAGACGCTGACACAGGAAAACAGAAAACCAAGAACGAGGTTTCTGCCGTAGTTGAAGCTAATCAGCTTATTGCCACGACCGACGATCTTATTATTTCTGGCAAAAATGGTCTTACTCGCTACACACCTCGGCGCACTAAAATATTGTGGAACCAGAAAAACGGGGTTGAGGGGCGGATCATTGCTTCGGGCGATGCGGTCTTTTCGACGGGCATAGACAACGCGTTGCGCGCCTTTAAACGTACAAATGGTAAGCTCAATTGGCGGTCAAAATTGCCAGAAATCAAGACGAATGGCACGGCAACACGCTGGAGCAGGCCAATATTGGCGGGTGGGCGCTTGCATCTTGCTAGCAATACAGGCTATGTCGCGTCATTCAATGCCGATGACGGTAAGCTAATTTTGTTGCGCAACATCAATGCGCCCATTAATTCAGCGCCGATTGTGGCAAGTGGTAGGCTTTATATCATAGCGGCTAATGGCAAGGTGTTTCGACTTTGACACGCGCCAATCTCTATGGATGGGGCCTCTTTGGTTTTAAGTAGGTCCGTTTATGTCGTTTACCGTCGCAATTGTCGGTCGCCCCAATGTTGGCAAGTCCACCCTGTTTAACAGACTGGTTGGGCGCAAACTCGCTCTCGTGGATGATACACCAGGTGTTACACGCGATCGCCGTGAAGGTGATGGCAAGCTTGGTGATCTCACCTTCACGATCATAGATACAGCCGGACTTGAAGACGCAACCGATGACAGCCTAGAAGCACGCATGCGCCAACAAACCGAGGCAGCGATTGAAGACGCTGATGTTTGTTTGTTCATGATGGATGTACGGGCAGGGGTTACCCCCATTGATGCGCATTTTGGATCGCTCCTACGTAAATCATCAAAGCCCGTTATTCTGCTTGCGAATAAATCAGAAGGCCGTGGTGAGATGGGTGCTTATGAAGCCTTTTCACTTGGCCTTGGTGATCCGGTTGCGATTTCTGCTGAACACGGCGAGGGGCTCGGTTCGCTTTACGATGCTTTGCGCCCATTCGTTGATGACGCTGAAGTTGAAGAAGCCGCAGAACTTGCTGCCAATTCAGATTGGCAAGATGATGAAATAGGCGAGTTCGACGAAACTATCAAATATGACCGCGAAAAGCCGATGAAGATCGCCGTGGTTGGACGTCCGAATGCGGGTAAGTCGACACTCATCAATACGTTACTTGGCGAAGATAGACTGCTGACAGGTCCAGAAGCAGGCATCACCCGCGATTCCATCTCAATCGATTGGGAATGGGAAGGCCGTCGCCTTAAGCTGTTTGATACCGCTGGTATCCGCAAAAAAGCCAAAGTGAACGCGAAGCTAGAAAAGCTTTCCGTTGCCGATGGCCTGCGCGCTATTCGATTTGCGGAAGTTGTTGTTGTCACGCTTGACGCCACGATGCCTTTTGAAAAGCAAGATTTGCAGATTGCCGCTTTGGTGATCCGTGAAGGGCGATCCCTCGTGATTGCGCTTAACAAATGGGACCTCATCGAAGATCGCCACCAGACCATGCTTGATCTGCGTGAAAAATGCGAACGTCTGCTGCCACAAGTGCGCGGTGTTCCGATGGTGCCGATGTCTGGTCAAACAGGTTATAACCTTGAAAAGCTTTTGAAGGCGGTAACCGAGACCCACGAAGTTTGGAACACCAGACTTTCAACGTCTCGGCTTAATCGTTGGTTCGACAATATCACGCAGTATCACCCACCTCCCGCCGTTGCTGGTCGTCGGGTTAAGCTGCGCTATATCACGCAGGCAAAAACACGCCCGCCGACATTCGTGGTGTTTTGTACCCGTGCGGATGCGGTGCCAGAATCTTACAAGCGCTATTTGTTGAATGCGATTCGTGAGGATTTTGAGATCCCAGGTGTGCCCCTTCGGCTGATTATGCGTGAAGGTAACAACCCTTACGCTCCAAAGAAAAAAAAGGTTTACTAGTTGCGACCTTGCGCAAAACTGTTTTGCATGGCCTGATTAGACGTTAGGTCATTGCAGGGCTTTAAGATTCTGTCTAGTAGGTGACTTAATTGACCTTGGGAGGACAGATTGCGCGATATTATTGACGAGTTAAAGGACCGCCGTGAATTGGCCCTTAAGGGCGGCGGCGATAAGCGTATTGATCGCCAACATGAACGCGGCAAACTGACGGCACGCGAACGCATTGATGTGCTGCTTGACGAAGGCTCGTTTGAAGAATTCGGCATGTTTGTCCAACACCGCGCCACAGACTTTGGTATGGCTGATAACAAGATACCCGGCGACGGTGTTGTGACCGGTTGGGGCACTGTTAATGGCCGCAAGATTTTCGTCTTTGCAAAAGATTTCACTATTTTTGGTGGCTCGCTGTCTGAAGCTCATGCAGAGAAAATTTGTAAGCTGCAAGACATGGCTTTGCGCAATCGTGCGCCGATCATTGGTTTGATGGATGCAGGCGGTGCCCGTATTCAAGAAGGCGTTGCAGCCCTTGGTGGATATGCGGAAGTCTTCCAGCGCAATGTGTTGGCTTCTGGCGTTATCCCGCAGATTTCTATGATCATGGGCCCATGTGCGGGTGGTGACGTTTATTCACCTGCGATGACTGATTTCATCTTCATGGTGCGTGATACTAGCTACATGTATGTAACTGGCCCTGATGTGGTGAAGACGGTGACGAATGAAACCGTGACCCATGAAGAACTCGGCGGTGCCTCTATTCACACCACCAAGTCATCTATCGCAGACGGTGCTTTTGACAACGATATTGACGCGCTGATTGAGCTGCGCCGTTTCATCGACTTCTTGCCACTATCAAACACGGACGATGTGCCTGTGTTGGAAACAAGCGACGCTTATGACCGCGTTGATGAATCGCTTGATACGTTGATCCCAGATAGCGCGAACAAGCCTTATGACGTAAAAGAGCTGATCCATAAGATTGTGGACGAGGGCGACTTCTTTGAGCTTCAAGCAAGCTTTGCCGCCAATATCGTTACGGGGTTTGGTCGCATGGAAGGCAAGACGGTTGGTTTCGTTGCAAATCAGCCCATGGTGCTTGCAGGTGTTCTGGATAGTGATGCCAGCCGGAAAGCTGCGCGGTTCGTTCGTTTCTGCGATTGTTTTGGTATTCCAATTGTCACCCTTGTTGATGTGCCGGGCTTCTTGCCGGGTACAGCGCAAGAATATGGCGGCTTAATCAAGCACGGCGCGAAACTCTTGTTTGCTTATGCAGAAGCAACAGTACCGAAAGTGACTGTGATTACGCGTAAAGCCTTTGGTGGTGCTTACGACGTGATGGCCTCTAAGCATTTGCGCGGTGACATCAATTATGCATGGCCGTCGGCGCAAATCGCGGTTATGGGCGCAAAGGGTGCCGTTGAGATTATCCATCGTCAGCATATTGGTGATGATGAGAAGATCGAAGAATTGACCCAAGAATATGAGGAGCGTTTCCTCTCACCATTCGTTGCTGCCGAGCGCGGCTATGTGGATGAGGTGATTTTCCCACGTTCCACCCGAAAACGCGTTTCTCGTGCGTTGCAAATGTTGCGTGACAAGGATTTGCAAAATCCTTGGAAGAAGCACGACAATATTCCGCTCTAAAGGTTCCTAAATGGCTCGCTACGACCGCCCAAAAGCTGCGAATGAGATTGTGGAGATGTTACCATCTGCTCCGCAACCGAATATCATTCTCGGCATGGTCTTAATGTGTGCTGCCATGATTGGCGCACCTGCCATGGATATCATCGCTAAGTATTTAGGTACGGTGGGCGAGGTGGCACCTGGTGTCGTGACTTTTGGCCGTTTCGTGGTGCAAGCGGTTATCTTGTTTGCCTTGATGTTGTTATTGGTTGCAACCTCCCGCAGAAAGCGCATTTGGCCGAAGAACATCGCCGTCAACTTGCTACGTGGCGCGATGATGGGGATGGCCGCCTTCCTGTTTTTTACTGCCGTCACCTTCATGCCCGTGGCTGATGCGATTGCGATCTTCTTTGTTGAGCCGTTCATTTTGACAATCTTCTCAGCGCTCTTGTTGGGTGAAACTGTGGGTTGGCGTCGACGCATTGCAGTCTTAGTCGGCTTTGGCGGTGCGCTGTTGATTATCCAGCCAAGTTTCCAAGAACTTGGTGCCGTGGCGTTTCTACCTGTTGTCACAGCCTTTATCTTTGCGCTCTATCTCATTTTAACCCGCAAATATGCAGGGCAGGATGATCCGTTTTCCATGCAACTAACGGCTGGTGTCGGTGGTGCATTGACGATGCTGATTGCGCTCATCGTTGGCGGCAACATGCTAGGCATTGATCCGTTGGTCGCCACATGGCCTCAAACCACCTTCACATGGTCTCTCGTCGTCGCTTTAGGGTTGCTTGGTACCGCGAGCCATCTGTTGATCGTTTTCGCCTTCGCGCGTGCTCCAGCCAGTATTTTAGCCCCGTTCCAATATATCGAGATCGTCAGCGGCACGATCCTTGGTTATGTGGTGTTCCGTGATTTTCCTGATCTCATCAAATGGGTTGGTATTTCAATCATCGTTGGATCAGGCATTTATATCTTTTGGCGTGAGGCAATGATCTCAAAATCAGAAGGGAAGTCGTGAAGACCTGCGCGACAACCGAAATAGGAAACTAAAGACAATGTTCGATAAGATACTCATTGCAAACCGTGGCGAAATCGCTTGTCGTGTTATGAAGACGGCGAGCCTCATGGGCATTAAAACGGTTGCTGTTTATTCTGATGCTGACGCGCGTGCTCCCCATGTCTTGATGGCAGATGAAGCGGTCAACATCGGTCCGCCCACAGCGTCTGAATCCTATTTGGTGATCGACAAAATTATCGATGCTTGCAAACAGACCGGCGCTCAAGCGGTTCACCCCGGTTATGGCTTCCTCTCCGAAAATCCAGTATTCGCGAAAGCACTCGACAAAGAGGGCATTGCTTTTATCGGTCCTAATATCCGCGCCATTGAGGTGATGGGTGACAAAATTGAATCCAAGAAGTTCGCCAATGCTGCGAATGTCAGCACCGTGCCAGGTTATCTCGGCGAGATTGAAAGCCCTGAAGAAGCGCTGAAAATTGCTGAAGACATCGGCTTTCCCGTGATGATCAAAGCATCAGCTGGCGGCGGCGGCAAGGGTATGCGTATTGCTCGTTCTGCCTCCGAGGTTCCCGAAGGCTACCAGCTTGCAAAGTCTGAAGCTAAAAACTCTTTCGGTGATGATCGCGTCTTCATCGAAAAATATGTCGAAGAACCACGCCATATTGAAATTCAGGTTCTAGGCGATAAGCACGGCAATGCGATCTATTTGGGTGAGCGTGAGTGTTCTATCCAGCGCCGCAATCAAAAAGTTATCGAAGAAGCACCATCAGCCTTCTTGGACGAAGCAACCCGCCGCGCTATGGGCGAGCAGTCTGTGGCTCTTGCTAAAGCAGTTGATTATGAAAGTGCCGGCACGGTTGAGTTCATCGTTGATAAGGACAGAAACTTTTACTTCCTTGAGATGAACACCCGCCTTCAGGTCGAGCACCCAGTGACCGAGATGATTACAGGCGTTGATCTGGTTGAGCAGATGATTCGTGTTGCGCATGGTGAAAAGCTGGCGCTGGCGCAAGAAGACATCACGCTAAATGGTTGGGCGATTGAAAGCCGCATTTATGCCGAAGACCCATTCCGTAACTTCTTGCCATCCATTGGACGCCTAACAACCTACCGACCGCCAGAAGAAGGCGATTTTGACGGGATTACTATCCGAAACGATACAGGTGTGACCGAAGGTTCGGAAATCTCAATGTTTTACGATCCGATGATCGCAAAACTCTGCACCCATGCCGCAACGCGGGAAGAGGCAACGCTTGCCATGAGCGAGGCGCTTGATCAATTCATCGTTGAAGGCATTCAGCACAATGTGCCATTCCTCTCAGCGCTAATGGCTCACCCAAAATGGATGAGCGGCGATATTTCCACAAACTTCATCGCTGCCGAGTACCCAGAGGGCTTTGAAGGCGTTGAAGCGGATGATGTGACACAAGAAGCCTTTGTGGCTGCAACGCTTGCAATTGGCCTTCTACAGCGCGTTAGAACCGATAATCTCGGCAATCGCCTACGACCGCACAATGGCGCGCTGAACCCCAACTGGGTGGCAATGTTGGGCCGTGATGCCCATCCAGTCATCTTGGCAGGCTTCGAACAAGACGAAGACACCATCATTGAAGCCGTTTTGTATGAAGGGGAAGACCCGATCACCATCGTGACAAATTGGGAAGCAGGAGAAAAACTATTCACCGCCCAAATTGATGGCCGTATTGTGAATTTGCAAGTTAATCAGACTGGTAGCGTTATTGAACTCAGCCAGCGCGGTTCTACGGTTAAGGCTCGCTTGATGCGCCCGCAAGATGCGGCATTGATGGGGCACATGCCGATCAAACTACCACCGGATACGTCGAAACTACTTCTATGCCCTATGCCGGGCTTGGTTGTTTCCATTGTTGTGGAAGAAGGCCAAACTGTGCAGGCAGGCGAGACGCTTGCGAGCGTTGAAGCCATGAAAATGGAAAACGTATTGCGCGCAGAGCAAGACGTTGTGATTTCTAAAATCAATGCAGAGGTAGGCGAGAGCCTCGCCGTTGATGCGGTGATTATGGAGTTTGAATAGCAGTCGTTTCCCCAACAGGGCCAAACGTCTGTTCAAACGCCTGTTTCATCGCCACGTCGATGTCACTCATCGGTAGCAAATAACCAAGGTCTTCAAAGCTGGTGACGCCGTGATCTTGCACGCCGCAGGCTATGATCCCTTCAAAGTGTGATAGATCGGGGCTGACATTTAGGCTAACCCCATGGAAGCTTACCCATTTACGCAGGCGAATGCCGAGTGCTGCAATCTTGTCTTCTGCCATACTGCCATCGATAGAGCGGGGCCGTTCTGGCCGTGACACCCAAACCCCAACCCGATCCTCACGGCGCTCACCTTTAATGTTGAAAGCATCGAGAGTATCAATCAGCCATTGTTCCAGCGCTTGCACATAAAGGCGCACATCTTGGGCGCGGGTCTTAAGGTCTAGCATGACATAAGCAACGCGTTGTCCGGGTCCATGATAGGTATACTGGCCGCCACGTCCTGTTTGGTGCACTGGAAAGCGATCTGGACTAACAAGATCTTTGCTATCTGCGCTGGTGCCTGCGGTGTATAGCGGCGGATGCTCTAATAACCATACACATTCATTGGCGGTTCCATCGGCGATCTGTTGCGCGCGATTTTCCATCGCGGTCAGGGCCGTTTCGTAGTCGCTCACCCCATCAGAAATAAGCCATTCAACCGGTTGTTGATTGGCGCTAGGAAAAAATAGCGGTCTTTCGCAAATAGTTCTGCTTTGATTCATGTTTCAGTAACCATAAAGAGGCATTTTAAAAGGGCAAATTCACTATAGTAACCCCGTTTTGTAAGCATCGGGTTGTATCTGTAAAGAGGCCAGTTTGTCAGAAGAGTTAATATCAGCAGGTAGCGTAAGCGAAAAGCCTCAAGATACGCCAATTGATGATGTCGTCATTGCTCTTGATGTTGTTTTAGGCGAAACCGAAATGGCTTTGCACGAATTGTTCCGTCTTGGGCGAGGGGCAGTGATTGCTCTTGATTCCACGGAAGATGACGATGTTCGCATTCTTGCGGGTGACACTCAAATTGCAAGCGGTCAACTGCGTCTCAACGGCGAACAGATCGAAGTAACGGTGAGTGAGAATCAATTGCGCGGCCAAGTTTATCGCGCGCCATCTGATAAGTTCGTCAAACCACCCGAAACGGCTGGATAATTTCTTTTTAAAAAACGCGTAATAGCGAAATTGCGGCTTGTTCTCACAGTCCGCATTTGCTAAGTCAGCGCAACTGAAGAGAAATCTTCGGTATTTGGTTGCGGCCGTGGCGGAATTGGTAGACGCGCAGCGTTGAGGTCGCTGTGGGGTAAAACCCGTGGAAGTTCGAGTCTTCTCGGCCGCACCATTTCATAACCTCCCTTTGAAATGCTATCGAACCACCTGAATAGTAAGACTAATTGGGCGTGTGATAAATTACCTCAAGCTCTTATTTTTAAAAGGCGTCTGACCTTTTCCAGTTTACCTCGCGCTCAAATTCAAACTTAGCTGTTATTGATTTTGTTGCTGGCCTTCAATTTTGCGCGGCTGGCAGAAGGTTCCTCGGCAAATCAAAAAACGATTCGACGCAATGGACTTAGATATGAAGTTTTGTGTCGTCTGTATCGACACCACAAACAGTGTGTATTTTGGGTAAGTGCGTGAAAGCGTGCGGTTTTGGCGCATGAAGACGCAAAACGAACTTTAGTTTATTGTTTTCGCTGAGAAAAATGGTGAGCCGGCAGGGGTTCGAACCCTGGACCTACTGATTAAAAGTCAGTTGCTCTACCAACTGAGCTACCGGCTCGATCCAATTCAATAGGCGGCTTGATAGGCGCTGTTATACCGACAGTCAACCTGTTTTTTCAGTTTGTTTTACACTATCCCTAACAGTGGTTGATTTTCGTCATTTCTTACTCTTCTCGAAGTTGTTAGATCCCGTGAGTTGTGCCTACTTAGTCATGGGGGTATGACTGCCGATGAAGGCTCAAGCAATTTGCATGATTGATTTGCATTTCATCAACTAGAGGCTGTGCGGCTTTATGGGGCGCATTAAATTCAATCGAATTAGAACGGCGAATATAAATGGATCTTTCCTCATTAGGCATAGACCTTAGTGATGTTACAATATGGGCAGCACTATTGGGTGGTTTTATCTCTTTTATCTCGCCCTGCGTTTTGCCGCTCGTACCGCCGTATCTTTGCTATATGGCAGGCGTGTCGTTGGATCAGCTTACAGGTGAGGAAGAATCACCGCGTTCGCAGGCTTATATTTCCTTTGTGTCGCTGTGCTTCGTACTCGGCTTCACAACGGTGTTTGTAGCCCTTGGCACAGGTGCGTCGTTCATTGGCCAGTTCTTGCTGAAGCACCAAGTCATTATGTCTCAGATATCTGGTGTTGTGATCATCATCATGGGGCTGCACTTCCTCGGCGTCTTCCGGTTTGCCTTTATGTATAAAGAAGCCCGCGCTGATTCGACCCACGTCTCCTCTGGACCGTTGGGTTCTTATGTGATGGGCCTTGCCTTTGCCTTTGGCTGGACCCCCTGCATCGGGCCTATCTTAGCTGCAATCCTCGCGGTTGCAGGCGCTGAAGCGAGCGCGTCTAAAGGCGCGTTGCTGCTGGGCGCTTATTCAATTGGGATTGGTGTGCCGTTTATGCTGGCAGCCCTCTTTGCTAAGCCGTTCTTGTCTTTCATGAACCGATTTAAGAAACATCTTGGGTCAGTTGAAAAACTAATGGGCGGTCTATTGGTTGCAACTGGTGTGTTATTCATCACCGGATCAATGACCTTGATCGCAAATTACTTGATCGAGTTTTTCCCAGCGCTCGCAACCATCGGCTAGCAGCTGTATTTCTGGCGGAGCCATTCAACGCCTAATTTAGAGCGTTGATCGGTTATTGAGGAAACAAAGTTGTTTTGCAGAACGCGTCAACTTGGCGAAGCTGCACGCAGGCCTGTATCGCATCACCCGCATTTTCGAATGGGCCAGCGATCAAGCGCGTTTGACCGTCTTCAACACCTGTTGCAATAAATTTGGGTGTGAGGGCTGATATGACACTTGGTTTTTGCGTCCCAATTTCGTTCCAAAGGTTTTTAGCGCGAGCAGCGGTAGAGCTTGCGCCCAGATCGAGGGCAAATCGTGAGGTTTGTGCAATTGGGATACTTCCCACTTTTATGCCATCAATTGTATTTTCTAAGCCTGATGCCGCGGATTTTGGAAAGCTGCTTGTGTCCGCCGGTTTGTCTTTTAGAGCGATGTCATCCAAGGGTTTGTTGAGAGTGACATCAGCTTCATTACTCACGCGTTTGGTATCCACAGTGCGAGGGATCAATTTGTTGGTTTGTTCTGGTAATCGCGCGTTTTTAGGGTTGGCTGGTATTATTATGGGCGCGGTTGCAATCTGTGTATTGTTCACTAAGTCAGATACTTGAGATTTTAGAGTTTTGTTTTCGCTGCGCAGGTGTCGAACGGATAGATCCAATTCAGCAATCCGCTCGTTCAAACTAGATTGTTCTCCACGCAAACGGCTAATAACGCGAGTCACATCATCGATCCGTTGGTTATTGCGTTTAACCAGGGGCGAGTTGCGTCTTTGTTGGTTGGCGCTCTCAGGGCGAGAGGATTTGCTAACACCCGCTGTCGTTACGTTATCAATGCCAAATGGTTGATCCGCCAACTCTACGCGGGGTTCTGCTGTATAAAACGATATCGCTGCCACAAACAAAGCGCCAGTGGTGGCCAGCGTCCAAAAAGCAAACAATGCAAAGGTTGAAAATGTGCTCGTGCGCTCATTCTCCAGTTTACGTTTTTCGACCTGAACAACTTTGTGCGTGATTGATTTGATCGTCATTACTTGGCTCGCAAATTTGTTAAAGTTCTTATGTTACGCATGAACATAAGAGATTCGCTGATTCTCGGCGAGTAATGAAATATGGGGTGGGTATGTCTGGTACTTTCTTGGCAATCATATTGGCAGCGGGCGAGGGAACTCGGATGCGCTCGTCCTTACCAAAGGTTCTCCACAAAGTCGGTGGGCTTGCCATGGTGGGGCATGTGATCCATGCGGTCAAAGATGCTGGATGCCAAAAAATGGCACTTGTCGTTGGCAATGGCGCAGAAAAAGTATCAGCGGAAGCGGGTGCGCTTGGCGTGGCAATGGATACTTTCATCCAAACAGAACGTCTTGGTACGGCTCATGCCGTGTTGGCTGCAAAAGACGCAATCGCCAACGGACAAATGGATGTGATTATTGGATATGGCGATACACCTCTTGTTACTTCTGATTTGTTCAAATCAATCTCAGACTGCCTAACCGCCGGTGCGGATGTTGCTGTTTTAGGTTTTGAAACAGAACAACCAACAGGATATGGCCGCCTTTTGATGAAAGGCGATCAGTTGATGGCCATTCGAGAAGAAAAAGATGCCAGCGATGAAGAGCGTAAAGTGACGTTTTGTAATAGCGGCATTATGGGCCTTAAAGGGGATCATGCCCTATCGCTGCTTGAAGCAATCGGCAACGACAATTTGAAGGGTGAGTATTATCTCACTGATGCTGTGGAGATTGCTCGTGAGCGCGGTCTTGATGTGCGCGCAGTTAGTGGCGCGGAAGAAGACACTCTTGGCGTAAACAACCGCGCAGAGTTGAGTGAAGCAGAAACAATCTATCAATCCCGTCGTCGTCTTCAATTTATGCTGGATGGTGTTACCTTAAGGGCGCCCGATACAGTTCATTTTTCATTCGATACTGAGATTGGCCGCGACACCATCATTGAACCAAACTGCTTTTTCGCACCCGGTGTGAAAATTGCGGACGGTGTAATGATTAAAGCGAATTCCTATTTTGAAGGTGACTTGAAAAAAGGTCTTTACGTCGAAATCTCAACTGGCGCGGAAATCGGCCCCTATGCGAGGCTGCGCCCCGGTGCTGATATTGGCGAAGATGTTAAGGTCGGTAATTTTTGCGAAGTGAAAAATGCCAAGGTCGCTAAAGGTGCGAAGATCAACCATCTCACCTACATCGGTGATAGTGAATTGGGCGAGGGGTGTAATATCGGCGCTGGCACCATCACGTGCAACTACGACGGGTTCTCGAAGTTTAAAACTATTATTGGAGCGGGCGCGTTTGTCGGGTCAAACTCTGCATTGGTTGCGCCTGTTACCATTGCAGAGGGTTCTTTTATTGGATCCGGCAGTGTCATTACCGATGACGTCTCACCGAACGCCTTGGCCTTAGCACGTGGGCGTCAAGTTGAGTTCAAAGGTTGGGCGGATACCTTCAGGGATAAGAACACTAAATGAACTTGAGTATTGTGAACACTTATTTCACAGAATAGCTGTAATAATTTTCACATAGCTTGATTTTTATTGGCGCATTAAAGGCGCTAAAAATTAGCAATCAGATTCACGAGGGCTTTGGAATATGTGCGGTATTGTTGGGATTTTGGGGAACAAACCAGTTGCGCCATTATTAGTTGATGCGCTGAAACGGTTGGAATATCGCGGTTATGATTCCGCAGGCGTTGCAACGTTAGAAGGCAATGCATTGGAGCGGTGCCGCGCTGAAGGTAAGCTCATTAACTTGGAAGCCGCGCTTGACAGTCAATCTCTTTCTGGAATGAGCGGGATAGGGCATACACGTTGGGCAACCCACGGCCGTCCCAGCATTGCAAATGCACACCCGCACAGAAGTAAACGGGTAGCTGTTGTTCATAACGGTATTATCGAGAATTTCCGCGAATTGCGTCGTGAACTTAAAGCCAAGGGTTATCAATTTGAATCTGAGACAGACACTGAAGTCGTGGCTCACCTAATTGATTCTCACCTTGAAGCGGGTGAAACGCCTGTAAACGCTGCGCGCTTGGCGATTAAACAATTCACCGGAGCCTTCGCGCTTGCTGTGTTGTTTGAAGGCGAAGACGACCTCATGGTTTGTGCGCGTCTTGGTAGCCCGTTGGCCATTGGTCACGGGGAGGGCGAGAATTTCATCGGTTCTGACGCGATTGCGCTATCACCATTCACTAACTCAATCACCTATCTCCAAGATGGCGATTGGGCGATTGTAACCCGTAACTCAATCGATATTTTCGATGAAGATGACACACCAGTAGAGCGTGCGAAACAAACATCGACTGCTGTCGCACGCATGGCGGAAAAGGGTAACCACCGCCACTTCATGCAAAAAGAGATTTACGAACAGGGTGATGTTATTGCCCATACCTTTGCTCACTATCTTGATCTTGATGAGGCTAAAGTGCGCCTGCATCAGGAAATCCCTTTTAGTTTCAAAGATATTGGTCGGATCTATATTACAGCATGTGGCACGGCTTACTATGCGGGCGTGGTTGCTAAATATTGGTTTGAAAAGATTGCAGGCATCCCCGTTGACATGGATGTCGCTTCTGAATTTCGTTATCGCGAAATGCCATTGGACAAGGACGGCCTAGCTCTGTTCATTTCCCAATCTGGCGAAACAGCAGATACGCTTGCCTCGCTTCGCTATTGTAAAGAAAATGGTCTGCCGATTGCAGCCGTCGTTAATGTTCAAGAATCAACCATTGCCCGTGAAAGCACTGTTGTTTTCCCGACACTTGCTGGCCCTGAAATTGGTGTTGCGTCAACAAAAGCCTTCACCTGCCAACTTGCGACATTACTATCATTGGTAGTTGCTGCCGCCGTAGAGCGCGGTATGCTGAATGACGAGCAAGAGCGTGATCTCATCAACATCTTGAATGATGTACCGTCTTATATCGAGCAAGCACTGCAGCTTGAAAAAGAAATAGACGGCATGTCGAAAGATCTTTCAAAGGCAAAAGACGTTCTTTATCTCGGTCGCGGCACCAGCTTTGCGCTTGCTATGGAAGGAGCGTTGAAGCTTAAGGAAATCTCATACATCCACGCAGAAGGCTATGCAGCGGGTGAGTTGAAACATGGTCCAATCGCGCTGATTGATGAAAATATGCCTGTGGTCGTTATTGCGCCATATGATGAAATTTTTGAAAAGACAGTTTCCAATATGCAAGAAGTTGCAGCACGGGGCGGTAAGATCATTTTGATTACGGATCGTCGTGGTGCCCAAGAGGCGGCGATTGAAGCTCTAGAAACGATTGTTATGCCAGACATGCCTGCAGTTATAGCGCCACTGGTATATTCCATTCCTATCCAACTATTAGCCTATCATACGGCTGTATTCATGGGTACTGATGTGGATCAGCCGCGCAACCTCGCGAAATCAGTGACGGTAGAATAGTCTTTGATAACGATTTGTTTGCTGGAAGTCGCTTTATAAGCTTGGCATCTGGCTCAAAATGACTATCTAATGACCGGACGGGACACATTTATATCCCCGTTATTCATTGGATGGTCATGGCTAAGAAGAACAAAACAGAAGTAGAAGTTGCCGGCTTGCAGGTTGGCACTAAGAAAAAGCCCAAGGCTTCGGCGAGAATCAGAAATTATTTTCTGACTGGCTTGGTCATTGCCGCGCCAATTAGCATCACCATCTATCTAACATGGGCGTTTGTTTCTTTTGTCGATGTGCGGGTAAAGCCGCTTATTCCGGCAATCTACAATCCAGATAATTACCTACCATTCTCAGTACCGGGTGTCGGCCTTATCGTTGCGATTTTGGTGCTGACATTACTTGGCTTTTTCACCGCGAATTATTTGGGCCGCAGCGTCATTGCATTTGGTCAGCGCATGCTTTTCGGAATGCCGCTTATTCGCAATGTATACAGTGCTTTAAAACAGATTTTTGAGACGGTACTTTCGCAACAACAAAAGAGTTTCCAAAAAGCAGGTATCATCGAATACCCGCGCAAAGGGCTCTTTGCTGTGGTGTTTATCTCGACCGAAGCGTTGGGTGAGGTGAAGGACAAGTTGGAAGGTAGTAATGGCGATAAGATGATCAGCGTCTTTCTGCCGACAACGCCCAACCCAACATCTGGCTTTTTGCTGTTTGTGAAAGAGAAAGACATCCAAATGCTGGATATGTCCGTTGAAGACGCGGCAAAATTGGTGATTTCAGCAGGTCTCGTTGCACCTAATTCTCAAAACGAATTAGAAGCGCTGGCTGAAGAAGCAAAAGACGCGGCTGAATAGAGCTTTATCCAGCTCTTAGAAGTCGGATTGCCTCATCTCTATCAAATACATAAAGCAATCGACGCAGCGCATCACCGCGCTCGCTGGTGAGGTCTGGGTCGCGGGTTAAAAACAGCCGTGCATCATCGCGTGCGGTTGCGAGCAAATCAGAATGAACGGCAAGGTCTGCGACTTTAAAGCCTGGCATGCCGCTTTGTCGGGTGCCCAATACATCGCCTTCACCGCGCAGTTTCAAATCTTCTTCCGCGATAACAAAGCCGTCTTCTGTATCTTTCATCACCTGCAAGCGCGCGCGGCTCACTTCCCCCAATGGCCCCTTATAAAGTAGGAGGCAGGTTGATTGCTTTTCGCCACGGCCAACACGTCCGCGCAACTGGTGTAATTGTGCAAGGCCAAAACGTTCAGCATGTTCAATCACGATGATTGTTGCATCTGGCACATCAACGCCAACTTCAATAACCGTGGTTGCCACCAAAATACGCGCATCACCGTTTTGGAAGCGTTGCATGGCTTCATCTTTTTGCTCCGCAGGCATTTGCCCGTGCACGAGGGCAGCACGATCACCAACCAAATTAAACAGAGTGCGGTGGCGCTCCTCAGCAGCGGTGAAGTTGAGCTCTTCGTTTTCTTCAACAAGAGGGCAAACCCAATATACCTTTTCACCTTGCTCTACCGCATTGATAATCCGTTGCGCTACATCCTCGATCCGGTCGAGTGATACCGTGCGAGTTTCAATTGGCTTGCGTCCCTTTGGCTTGCCCGCCAGTTTGGAAACGTCCATATCGCCAAAATAAGTCAGCACCAACGTGCGAGGAATTGGCGTGGCGGTCATCACCATCAAATCAGTCGCTTCGCCCTTAGAGGTTAGCGCCAAGCGTTGCTGCACACCAAAGCGATGTTGCTCATCAATCACCACAAAACCAAGACGCTGAAATTCGACTGCTTCTTGGAAGAGTGCATGAGTTCCCGTCACGACATCAATGCTGCCATCGCGAAGACCTTCAAGGATGGCTTTTCGTTCCGCGCCTTTTTCCCGTCCGGTTAAGATCGCAGCTTTTAGCCCAGCTGCCTCACAAAGTGGTTGGATGGTTTTCATATGCTGACGGGCGAGTATTTCCGTTGGCGCCATAAGAGCCGATTGAAAACCAGCCTCAGCAGCCCTTGCCATAGCGAGAAGACCCACAACCGTCTTACCAGCACCCACATCACCTTGCAGCAAGCGCAACATGCGTTCTGGCGCTTCGAGGTCATGCTCCATATCTTTAACAGCTGCTTGCTGGGTTTCAGTCAACGTAAAGGGCAGGGCATTGATGATCTGGTTTTTGAGCTTACCCGTACCAAATTTTTGAATACCTTTAGTTTTGCGAACCTTTGCCCGCATCAATCCTAGAGCTAATTGGCTTGCGAGTAATTCATCATAGGCCAAGCGTCTGTTTGATATGCTCTCCGCACCAAAAGCTTTCGCGTCAGGTGGCACATGGGCGGTCTGCATGGCTGTTTTAAACGATGGCCAGCGTTCGCGCTCCATGATGGAAGGATCAATCCATTCCTTCATATCAGGGATAAAGGTCAGACTTTGGCGCAGTGCCTTGCCGAATGTCTTCGGCGATAGACCTGCCGTCATTGGATAAACAGGCTCAATTAAAGGCAGAGCTTTGAAGGCCTCTTCATCAACAATATGATCAGGGTGCGGCATTTGAGGCAGGTCGCCAAAGACCTCGATTTTGCCGCTGATGTATCGCATTTCACCAACGGGTATTTGCTTGGCGAGATAATCACCGTGCGCGTGAAAGAATATCAGGTTCAAAGCGCCCGTCTCGTCATGCACGGCAATGCGGTAAGGCACACGTTTATTGCCGCGCGGGGGTGCGCGGTGTTCGTCAATCATCACCTTAAGCGTGACAATCTCACCGGGGATGGCATTTGCTATGCCCGGTTGATTGCGTCGATCAATTGCACCGCTTGGCATATGCAAAATCATATCGAGCACACGGGCATCTTGTTCCAGCTTTAGGGATGGAAAAAGCTTCACCAAAACCTTGGCGAGTTTTGGGCCAATACCATCCAGTACCGTTGCTGGTCTAAACAGTGGATCAAGGTCATTTGGGCGCGTTGCCATGGTTTGGTTTAGGCCTATCTGTGTATTTACAAAACTCGGCTATAGCCTAGCTGCTTTCAAGACGCTATAGAACCGCCTTAAGAACGAACTTTTACGGCTTCCACAATCGTTTTTGATCATAACACAACGCCCATTGGACGAACCAATTATGACTGACCGCAGCGGCCCTACAATTACTTCCGATGGTCTTGACCCAAGACGCAAGAAAATTCTGTTTCGCGCTTGGCATCGAGGTACCAAAGAAATGGATATTGTCTTTGGTACATTTGCAGACGCTAACATTGCTAAATTGAGTGAGGATGAACTCGATTTGCTTGAGCACCTTATGTCCGCGCCTGATCGTGATTTGTTTAAGTGGATCAGTGGCGAAGAGCCAACACCTGCAAAGTATCAAACAGATGTATTGATCAAAATCCAAAAGTTTCATGGTGTGTAATTAAGACACCTACCAAACCTCTGAGCGGCCTAAATGCAAAACCCGATCTCCGACATTATCAGTAATCAGGAAGACGTCATTCTTTCTGGTGTTGCCGATGGCATGGAAGGCTTGGTGTTGGCGGACCTTGCTCGTGCGCGCAAGAAAATTGGTTTGTGTCTGGTGTTTGTTGCGCGAGACGGCAATCGTCTTTCGATGATTGAAGAGGCACTTCAGTTTTTTGCACCAGAAATGGAAACGCTAATCCTGCCCGCTTGGGATTGCTTGCCTTATGATCGGGTTTCACCGTCATCTGCGGTATCTTCTCAGCGTATGGCGACACTGGCGCGTTTGGCGGCACCAGATAGTCTTGCAAAGCCGACGATCTTGCTGACATCGGCCAATGCCGTCTTACAAAAAATGCCAAGTGCATCCGCGTTGAACGGTAAAGCGCTGGCTGGTCGTCCGGGCAATCGCTTTGACATGAAGCAGATTGTGGAATGGCTTGAGAATAACGGCTTCGACCGTACACCCACCGTTCGCGAGCGGGGTGAATACGCGGTGCGTGGTGGTATCATTGATCTTTATTCACCGGGGAGTGGTGACGCGCTGCGGCTCGATTTCTTCGGTGATACATTGGAATCAATCCGCACCTTTGATCCAGACAGTCAGCGCTCAATTGCTCAGCTGAAAAGCTTTGAGCTTGTACCGATGAGTGAGATACAACTCGATGAAGCGGTGATCCGTCGGTTCCGCGAATCTTATGTGCGCTTGTTTGGCGCCACGACGAGAGATGATGCACTTTATCAGGCAATCAGCGAAGGCAGACGCTTTGCAGGCATGGAGCATTGGCTGCCGCTCTTTTTAGATGAGTTGAGCGATCTGACCGATTATAGCGGTGATGCGCCTTTTGTTGTCGATCATTTGGCTGCTGAAGCTATGGCGTCTCGCAGCACGCAGATGAAAGACCATTATGACGCGCGTCTTGAGGCTATGGAAATTGGGCTATCGGATGGTTCGTCGCCTTATAAGCCCGTAGAGCCAGATACGCTTTATCTTTCAAAAGATGATTTCTTCACATCATTGCAAAGTCTGCAACGGATTGATTTATCTATTTTCAATGTGATGCAAACAGACCGCCCTGTGATTGAACTCTCAGGCAAAGCGGGTCGCAGCTTCTCGGTTGAACGGTCTAGTGAAGCGGTGAACGTCTTTGATGAAGTGAGCGATCATATTATTGCCCAGCACAAAGCGGAGCAACGTGTCGCGATCGCCTGTTGGTCTCGCGGTACAGCTGAACGCATGGGGCAAATGCTGACGGATCATGGTCTGCAAACCATGACAATTTGCGATACGTGGGATGATGTTTTAGCGCTGCCGCAAAAGAAGGCGGCCTTGATTGTTTTGCCGCTGGAGCAGGGGTTCGAGGGCGCCAGTGTCACCATCATTGGTGAGCAAGATATTCTCGGCGACCGTCTCGTCAGAAAATCAAAACGCCGCCGCAAAGACGCTGATTTCATCTCAGAAGTGGCGAGCCTTTCAGAAGGTGATTTGGTTGTTCACATTGACCACGGTATCGGTCGATTTGAAGGGCTGAAAACGATTGATGTAACGGGCGCGCCGCATGATTGTTTGGAGCTTGTTTATCACGGTGGTGACCGCTTGTTCCTGCCGGTTGAAAATATCGAGTTGTTATCTCGTTACGGTTCAGGCGAGGGTGATGCGCAGCTTGATCGGTTGGGCGGCACTGCGTGGCAAGCACGTAAAGCGAAGCTTAAAAAACGTCTGCTTGATATGGCAGATCAACTCATTGCTGTTGCCGCTCAACGTGCATTGCGAAAAGGCACGCCGCTACCAACACCAGATGGCCTTTATGGCGAGTTCGTTGCCCGCTTTCCGTATGATGAAACTGAAGACCAATTAGGCGCAATCGAAAGCGTTCTTGATGATCTCGTTTCTGGCCGTCCAATGGATCGCTTGGTTTGTGGTGATGTTGGTTTCGGTAAAACCGAAGTCGCACTACGTGCGGCCTTTGTTGCGGCTTTAAATGGCAAACAAGTCGCAATCGTCGTGCCAACAACACTGCTTGCTCGTCAACATTATAAGACCTTCAAAGAACGCTTCGCAGGCTTGCCGATCCGCGTGGAGCAAGCCTCTCGTTTGGTTGGCGGTAAAGCACTCAGCAACACCAAACGTGGCCTTAAAGAAGGTGATGTGGAAATCGTGGTTGGCACCCACGCGCTGCTTGGTAAGGCGATTGAGTTTAAAGATTTAGGCCTTCTCATCATTGATGAAGAACAACGCTTCGGGGTGAAGCATAAGGAACGGCTTAAAGAACTGAAGTCTGATGTCCATGTACTTACACTGTCAGCAACGCCGATCCCACGCACGTTGCAATTGGCGCTTACAGGTGTGCGTGAACTCTCACTGATCACAACAGCACCGATTGACCGCCTTGCTGTTCGCACATTCGTCTCACCGTTTGATGGGCTTACCATTCGCGAGGCGCTCTTGCGGGAACGGTATCGCGGTGGGCAGAGTTTCTACGTTTGCCCGCGCATTTCTGATATTCGCCAAATCAAAGAATTCTTGGATGAGAAAGTGCCCGAGCTAAAGGTCACCGTCGCCCACGGACAAATGGCGCCGACTGAGCTTGAAGACGTGATGAACGCTTTTTATGAAGGTCAGTTCGATGTGCTTTTATCAACCACCATCGTTGAGTCTGGCCTTGATGTACCGCGCGCCAACACGCTGATTGTTCACCGCGCCGATATGTTCGGTCTTGCTCAATTATACCAAATTCGTGGCCGCGTCGGCCGTTCTAAAACGCGTGCTTATGCAATCTTGACCACGCCAGTAAACAAGGTGCTGACCAAAGCCGCTGAACGTCGTCTTAAAGTGTTGCAATCACTCGACAGCCTTGGCGCTGGTTTCCAACTTGCAAGCCATGACCTTGACCAACGTGGTTCTGGTAATCTGTTGGGTGAAGAGCAATCTGGTCATGTGCGCGAAGTTGGCTTTGAGCTTTATCAGCAAATGCTGGAAGAAGCCGTTGCCCAACAAAAAGCAGGTGGTGAAGTTGAGGATGACGGCAAGTGGTCACCGCAAATTACGGTTGGAACGCCCGTTCTTATTCCAGAAGAGTATGTGCCCGATTTGAACCTGCGCTTGTCGCTCTATCGTCGTCTTGCAGATCTAACTGATTCAAAAGAGATCGACGGCTTTGGCGCTGAATTGATTGACCGTTTCGGTCCCTTGCCCGATGAAGTTGAGCACTTGTTGAAGATCGTCTTCATCAAAGGGCTTTGCCGTATTGCCAATGTTGAAAAGGTGGATGCAGGGCCAAAAGGTCTCGTGATTACCTTCCGCAACAAAGAGTTCCCAAATCCGACAGCGCTTGTGCGTTATATTGGAGAGCAGGGGACGCTTGCCAAGATCAAGCCAGACCAACGCATCGTCATATTACGCGATTGGCCTGTGCCTGAAAAACGGCTTAAAGGCAGTGCGGTGATTTTAAGTCAGCTAGCAAAGCTTGCTAAACAACCTGCATAAACTAGGCGTCGCGTTCAGCCAAAGCTTGTTCTAGCGCTTGAGCAAGTGTTTCTGGCTGCTGAGCACCCATAACGGCGTATTTCTCATCAATAATGAAACACGGTACACCTGTTACGCCAATTTGCTGTGCGTGAGCAATTTCGGCCTTAACCTCTTTCATGTCGTTGTCACCATCAAAGAGGCGTTCAACAACATCACGGTCCATGCCCGCTTCTTCTGCCGCATTTGCAAGAATTTCTTTGTCACCAATGTCTGCGCCGTCAATGAAGAACATGCGGAACAAAATTTCGACCAAAGCATTTTGATTGTCAGTTGTCTGCGACCAGCGAATAAGGCGGTGAGCATTGAGTGTGTTGGGCGATTTTTCGATGAGATCAAATGCGAATGGCAGCTCTTCAGCTTCCCCGGCTTCTTCGATTTGTGAATAAACCTGCTTCGCCCGTTCGTCGCCGCCGAATTTGTTTGATAGGTACTCGCTGCGAGACATGCCGTTTTCTGGAATAGTGCCATCCAACTGAAAAGGCCGCCAGCGAATTTCCACGTCAATATTGCCAGCAAGCTCCAATGCTTTTTCCAATCGACGTTTGCCAATATAGCACCAAGGGCACATTACATCAGAAACAACATCAACAATGATTGGTTTGGTTTGCATGGGGTTCTCCTAAGCCAGTATTTTATCAGGCTAAAAGAGCGCCAGATTAATTATAAGGGGTCTTATAGAGACATCAGGCGCGCTTGTGAACTATCAAGTTCGTAAGAAAAGTATGGCTGGTGTGTTATGCGTACAATCGTTGCATAATTTCAGGCGCAGATTTCGACTTCGTATTGTCAAAATAGTGGCTATCCACATCAACACGCGATGTATCGCTACCGATATGAAATTCAGTCATCTTGATAACGGAACCTATACGACCAATTAGCGCGGAGATCGACAAACCTGATGTGTTGGGCGTAGCGACAACAAATCGTCCATCGCCTAAATAGGTGGCAATGTCCTCTGCACGCATGAGCGAATGGATGGTTTGTCCGACTTGGCGCATGAGATTTATAACAATCTCGTCGCCTTCATCCACGCCAGTGGTGAGCATTGGATGCACTTGGAATACACCAAAGGTGAGAGGTTGGTTCCAAGCCGTGCTTTGATTGGCTAGTCGTTCCAAATGTCGTTCGAAGAAATTCAAACTTGGTAAGCCTGTCATTTCATCCTTGATGGAGAGGAATGCATCGGAACTAAAGGCTCTCAACAAACCTTTGCGTATATCTTCGCCCTCAACCACGGTCTTGATATGGGTGACAACTTCTTTTGCCGTAGAATGAAGATCAAACAGGGCGCATCCACTGCATTGCAAGAATTCTTGCTGAGCAACCTCATGTAACCCTTCTTGGAATATCACCACAGGGAAATTGAAAAACTTTGCGTTGAATTTAAAATCTTTCAGCGCGGAAACCGTCAGATCTGCGGTGCTCACACTATCAACAACCAAACAATCATAAGTGTTGCTTTCAAGCTCAGGGCGGGCTTCTTCAAAGCTGCCGACAGCTCGCAATTGCGCCTCACCTTGGAAGAGGCCTGCTAATTCGAAATAACGTTCACCCTTACCAACAACCAGCAATCGAGTGACATTATTGAGTGATGTGTCTGACAAGTTCTCGGTCTTAACACCAAAGGTCGATATTGTATGGAAGCGGTGATTGTACTCGGTCTTCATTGAATGCAACCGGATCGTGTGCTTCAATTTTTGGGCAAGGACGTTTGCTGGTGCTCTGTGATCTAGGTGAGCATCGACATCAAAATCTGCAAAACGTGAAATCGGTCCGATAACCACCACTGGCAGGTTTTCAATTAATTTTGCCTCCCGCAAATCAGCGGCAACTTGCACAAGTTTTTCATGATGGTCATCATCAATAGCATTAAGGATTATGATATCCGGAACAGCTTCCACAGCGCTCAGATCAGGCTTTTTGTCTGTAATGATTGCTTCTAACCCTATCCCAAATCGTTGTAATTTAACGAGCGATTGAGACGTGTCGTTGAGACCACTGGGTGTGCATTGAATAAGCAATGCGTTGATGTTTCGAACCATTACAAAAACCGTCATACAGATACTAAGTAGCGAAACTATACCGACGAACTTTAAAAGTTCAGTGAAAACAATCGAGACAAATTGAATGAGTTAGGCAGATTTCAGTAAATTGATTTTTTTCTCAAGCTCATAGATGTGTACGGCATCTTCCTCGAAAATCCCCTGTAACGCCTTTGTATCAGCCATGCCCGTGGGGCCGGTTTCAATCTTGTCGACTTCAATAATTATGTCAGGATACTTGGTGAGGGACAGGTTTTTCTGTTTCAAGTGATGTTCAAACGTTGCCACTGTCATCGCTCTTCCACGTTCAAGAACAATAGCAAGGTTAAGCGTGTCGTTCATTGTGTCATGGTATAAAGCGAGGTCTTCAATACCTTCGATCGAGCGAAATGTTTTTTCCAAATCTTCACGCAAGACACATTGGCCCGAATGGAAAATGCAGTCTGGTAAGAAACCGATTGGTTCTACCGTTTCTTTGTTTTCATCGGCAAACCGACAGGCAAGGTGGGTGCTGGCAAAGTTATCTTTATTCTTGTTGCGTAGCCGCCTTAATGCGCGGTGTTCGTTGTTTGTAGGATAAAGGTCAGTCGGGATAGCAGCACCTGTCATTACAAGTTCGCCGCCCGTTTTAACCGCTTGCACTTTGCCCGTGGCGCCTTTGATGCTCAAACTCACCGCGTTATTATCAGCATCGAGAGGAAGAGGAGCGCAGCTTAAGTCGCCTGCGTTTCGTGTTTGCGTGATTGCCCCAACATTATTCAAAACTGTAAGATCAAAAATGGAACGGCAATTTGGTAGAGATGACGCTTGTTTCGTTGCCGCTTCATGGTTCTTCCAAACGAGGCACACCTGCTTTTCATCCGTTGAATCAAGAGCGGCCATTGCGTCAGTCAGAGCACCCGGCACGACAATTCGTGTCGCGTCACATTGGTTGAGCGCATATTTGAGGCTGTGCTCGTTGTGGTAGTGGTGTAATTGCGTTTTGTTTCCAGATTTCAGCCCTTGAACGATACTGATTAAAAAGCCGGTTAGACCCGATAATGCGTATGGATTAAGGGTTGTGATTGGCTTTGTATCTTGATCGGCGAAACAAGCTTGTTCAAGTGCAAGCCATTGATTGGAAGAGCGGGGCAGAACAGTTTCAGTCTTGTTCCAATCAAGATCTGCAGGGTGAATACTAACCACCGCATTAGGATCTGGCAGGGGTAGGGGATCGGCAGCTTCAACCATTCCTCCGATTGATTTTAAAATCTCGCCAACATTCAAAACACCATCTGGCAAATTACTCCCAAAACCAAATACGTATTTGACATCAAGCAGGTCTTGAGACAAATCGCGAATGCGCAGAGCTGGCTCATCGTCTTCCACGCGGTCAGCCGCTATGAGCATACTGATTTCTGTTTCGCGACAATAAGCGCTTAATTCATGTTCACGCCAATACAGTGGTAGAGGTGCGGCAACGAAACCAGCGCGATGTATCGCAAGAATTGTTGCATAAAAATCGACAGTGTTTGCACCGTAAGTGGCGATAACGGCGTCTTCTGGTAATCCAAGTCCGCGGAAGAATAGAGCGAGTGTTTCTACCTCTTGATTAAGCGCGCGCCACGTAAGTTGTCTTGGTTGGTGTTGAGACCATTTTTCTGAACGAAAATCATCACATACAGCCACGTGGTCAGGACGTTCGTTCGCACATTTGGCCAACAATCCAGCCAAACTAAAGTCTTGGCTCTCAGAGCCCCATAACCCTTTGGAAACATGATCTTTTATTGTGTTGTCATCTGCGAGGATCATTTGTTTTTCTCCGCCCACCATGTTGTAGGCTGTGTGCCGTATAGTGATGAATAATCGGGCATGTGAATATGGCTGCTCAGCGCAATCAACTGGTTGCCAAGGTGATAATGAGGAAGCACGTAAAAGCCGGAAACTAAGAGGCGGTCCAATGCGCGTACTGCATCCACGAAATCTTCGCGCTTGCGAGCTTTCAAAAGCTCATCAATCATCGCATCGACACCTGGGTTTTTAACGCCGGAAAAATTGTATGATCCCTTGCGATCGGCGAAGGGACTGCTCCAGCGAAAATACTGTTCATTGCCAGGCGATAAGGAACCGTTCCAACGCCACGAAATCATATCAAAATCAAAATTCTTGCGGCGTTCTTCAAATTGCGCCGCATCAACATTTCTGATGTTTAAATCGATCCCTAAGTTACGCAGATTAGCGGCGTAAGAAAGAGCAATTCGCTCCGACGATGAGCCGCCGGGCAGTAGCAGTTCAATTTCAAATGGTTTGCCTTGGGCATCGACCATAATCCGATTTTTGAGAGAGTAACCAGCTTCACGAAATAGGCCGAGCGCTTTGCGTAAGATTGTGCGATCTCGTCCAGAACCATCGCTCTTTGTTTGCAGGAACGTTCCATCCAAAATATCGGGTCTTATTAGGTCGATATGATCTTTTAATAGCTCTCTCTCGTGAGCAGAGGCCGCAACGCCGATACTAGAAAGATTGGAGCCGTGGAAAAAGCTTTCAGTGCGTTGGAAGCCTTTGTTGAACAAATTTGAATTCATCCATTCAAAATCAAAAAGCATCGTTAGCGCTTCGCGTATTTTGATGTTCATAAAATTAGGTCTTCGTGTGTTGAACGCATAACCACGCAAACCAGTTGAACTGCGCGGTGTTACTTCCGATTGAGTAATTCGGCCCTCTGCGAGTGCGCCTCCACCATAGGCAGTTTTCCAATTGTCTGGGTTGGATTCAAAATAGACATCAACAATGCCTTTCTTAAACGCTTCAAACAATGCGTTCTTGTCACGATAATACGTAAATTCAATCGTATCAAAATTATGGAGCCCCTGTTTGATCGGCAGGTCTTTGGCCCAATAATCTGGATTGCGAGTGAGCGTTACGCTGGTTCCTTGTTCAACTTTGGATAAAACATAAGGTCCGCTGCCAAGTATGGGCGTAAGTGTCGTTTTATCGAAGGTTTCTTTGTCGATTGCGTGTTCTGGCAAAATAGGGAGGAGCCCAAGCAACAAAGGAATTTCTCGATCAGCTTCGTCGTTGAATACAATGCGGACGGTGCGCTCATCAATTTTATCGATTGAGGCAATTTTTGAATAATATTTTTGATAGTTAGGACGACCTTTTTCGGCTAACAGCTCGGCTGAAAAAATGACATCATCCGCCGTTACTGGGTGTCCATCTGAGAACGCTGCTTTTGGATTAATCTTGAACTCAATGTAAGACCGATCATCCGGTGTCACGACACTCTCAGCAAGCAAGCCGTACATGGTGAAGGGTTCATCGCGGTTCCGCATCAAGAGGCTCTCATAGACATTGTTGCCATAAAAACCATCTCGCAATCCGCCGACTTTTTGGCCGCGCAGGATGAATGGATTTACGCTGTCAAACGATCCTCTAACCCCATAGGTGATTTTGCCGCCCTTAGGTGCGTCAACGTTTGCATAGGGAAGATGAGTGAAATCAACGGCAAGCGTCGGCGTTCCGTGCATTGAAATGCCATGTACAGGTCCGTTGTCGTTCGCCAAACCAAATTGCGGCCAAACGAGCACTGCCATCATCAAGACATAGAATGTCGCCATATTTATCGAACGGTTGGTCAATATCACCTCAAATAATTGGTTATTGCAGTCAATCAGGGACGCCACGTTTTCCGAATCGCTGTCTAATGATGAACCAGTTTTTCGATTGAAACAAAGGTGATAATCAACATTAATTGCTTTCACCGATAAATTGGCGCCCAACACACGGTCCTGCGATCACACCGTTTTGGGTGGTTTAAGCAAAAGAATTGTGGTAGCGAAGTTTAAAGCTGCCTTATTTTAGGCTACGTCAATCTCTAGATAAGCAACAAGCTTGGTAGGATCCAATACAAGAGGTTTATATGACTGTAATGTCGTGGACATTAAAATCGGTAATGAGCATCGCGCTCGGTGCAACCATCGCAATTGGCGGTGCAAGTGCTCAAGAAAAAACAGAAGAAGCGGCTGCTAAAAAGCCAGCCAACAATCCTTGGCTCAAAATTTGTGAAGTTAACAAAGACACGAAAAAAGAAATTTGTGTCATGAACATTCAAGTTCTCAGCCCAGAACAAAAACCGATTGCGCAGGTTCGGATTGTTGAACAAAAGGGTGCCGCCAAAAAACTGTTATCAATTATTATGCCTCCTGGATTATTGATTCAGCCTGGTATGCGTATTCAAGTTGATAAAACAAATATTGGCACTGCCAAATTTCAAGTTTGCACACCGCAAGCATGTATTGCAGAAACAACCTTAGGCAGTAAATTTATTGGTAGTTTGAAGCGCGGCAACGAGATGAATATCGTTGGAATTGATCAAGCCCGTAAACAGGCTGGATTCAAGGTGACATTATCAGGCTTTACCGCTGCCTATGATGGCGACCCAATCGATCCGAAAGAACTGCAGGAAAAAACAGAAACGCTTCAACAAAAACTTCAACGTAAGGCCGATGAAGCGCGTCAACGTTTGCTTGAAGAAAAGAAAAAAGAAGAAGCCGCTTCTGAGTAAGACGTGATCTTCAAATTACGTTTGAACAAAAACAAAAACCGGCATCAATTGCCGGTTTTTTTATGGGTAGAAACTGAAATCTAAGCGCTTAATGCAAGATCTGGTTATTGTTTTCATAAACACCATCGCGCAATTCGCCAAAGACCTCTGGAATTTGTGGATGCCGAACAGGTAGGCCTGTTCCATCAATGAGCAAATTTTGCTCAGACACATAGGCAATATACTCAGTTTCCTCATTTTCAGCGAGGAGGTGGTAAAACGGTTGGTCTTTACGAGGGCGAACATCTTCTGGAATGGACAACCACCATTCCTCTGTATTGCCGAATTCAGGATCAATATCAAAAATAACACCCCGAAAATCGAAGATACGGTGTTTAACGACCTGACCAATCTGAAAACGGGCAGTTTTTGGGGCACTCAAATTCATTTTCTAAATGAGCCTTCTTACGGGAGATTACTGTTTAAACTTGGGCTTTGAAGCCGAAATGTCAAGACGAACTGGATCCTGCGGTTTCATTTTTTGCATTAAATTTTGTCCATGACATTGGTTTTTCGTCGCCTTCATAACGACCCTTCCAACGGTAAGGCGCCCACATCCACTGTTCTGGTTGATCTTTTATCCATTCTTCAAACTGGCTGTGGCAGGCTTGTGTTAGTGTTTCAATATCATGTTGTTGATCGCCTGATTTCTCAATGTCGATTTTGACCATATCCAACGTGAAATTAGCACCATTAGTTCGCCGAATTTGAGTTAAGAATACAGGCAAGCCAACCTTCACCGCTAAGCTAGTGGGAAATATGGATACTTTTGTGGGCATACCAAACAAGTCGACATCAACGCCTTTACCATCGCGCAAATCAGAGATCATTGCGAAGCTCACCCCTTTGCGAAGCTTCTGTAATATGGTGCGGGCAGGCTTGTCGCTTTCAGTATAAAGGCCACCTTTATAAAGTTCATCACGGATTGATTTGAACCAATCTTCGACCAATCGATTTTTAACCCGCTTATAAACGCCCAAAACATCGTGATCTGTGTGCCATAAAGCAGGGACCGCATTAAGTTCCCAATTGCCGAAGTGATGGCTCATGAATACAGCAGCTTTGTCGCCGCTATCTGTCCATTGAGAAAGTACAGCTTGGTCAACTTGGATGCGGCTTCGGTCTTGAACGATTTTGTCGACAATAAGCGCTTCAGCAAATGTGCGTCCCAAATTCTCCCACATGTCACGCGCAATTTTATCGCGCTGCGAGGGCGTGGTTTCATCCCCAAGCGCCCATTCCATATGCCGTAATACTCTTTTATGGCGAACATTGAGGGGGCCAATTAATCGCCACACTTTCCCCATCACCCAAGAAGCCGCATCTATTCGTAAGGCGAGCAAAATGGCGCGTAGAAATTTCAGCCCATATAATTCAAATCGATGCGAAATTGGCGGCTGAGGTTCTTGTGCTTTTGTCAATTGATCAGCCAACTTCAACGAGCACCAAGGCCCTGACGCATAACGAACTTGCGCGCAGACGGGATTTTATTAAGAGCATAAAGACCAAGACCACGCCCAAGATGCACGGGCAATAAGTCGGTTAGCAAAGATCGGTTCAATGCATCTACCGCGCGGGTTCGAACAGAAATATCAATTTTACGCTTCGCAGAATACTGATCGACAAGGGCGTCAACTTCACCTGCGTTATTGATTGTTTGTCCTTCCAACAATTCACTCACAACTTTGATGTCACGAATACCAAGGTTCATGCCCTGTGCCCCAATGGGCGGGAAGACATGCGCGCTTTCTCCAATTAAGACGACTTTGTTTCGTCCGTATTCTAATGCCGTTAGGCCAGATAAGGGATAGGCCATCGGTTTGTTTTGAACGGTCACGTCCCCAAGTAGGTGATGGGATTTTTCGGATACAAGCGCGCTCAATTCTTCGAGGGGCAAGGTTTTAAGCTCAGCCGCTTTTTCTGGTGTTTCAACCCAAACAAGACTTGATTGCTTGCCTGGCAATGGCACCAGCGTAAAAGGGCCAGTTTCTGTGTGGAACTCAGTCGAAGCGTTTTGATGGTCGCGGGTGTGCCTCAGGTTCATTACCAAGGCTGTTTGTGGATATTGCCATGTCTTGGTTTCGATACCTGCCGCATCGCGAAGTCTGGAGCCTCGACCGTCAGCTGCGACAATGAGCGAGCCTTCGACACGCGTGCCATTGTCTAAAGTTAGGTGAGGGGCCTCATCTAATGTGCACTCTTCAACTAGGTTTTCGTACCATTTGATATTGGCGTTTTCGTTGATCGCATTTTGGAGGACGGTAAGCAGGTCGTTGTTTTTGACGTTATAGCCAAAAGCTGGCAGGTCTAATTCATTGGCATCAAAGCTTGCTTCAGGTGCGCGGATGAGGCGGTTTGTTCCATCAACCAACCGCATAATACGCAAGGGCGCCGTTTGAGTTTGGAGGGCGTCCCATACGCCGATTTGCTCCAAAAAAGAGACACCTTCATTCAAGATCGCCGTTGTGCGGCCATCTACGGGTGCTTTGGGGCCGATGAGGACAATGCTGTTTGATGATTTCGCAAGCGCAAGAGCCGCCATTAAACCAAGCGGACCAGCGCCAACCACGACTACATTTGCTTTTATAACGGCGTCTGCCAAGATTGGTCCTCTTTATCGGGTGTAGTGGGTTATTTTAATTGCGGAACAGGCTCTAACATATTACCACAAAACCAAATAGAGTATTTAGATAAGTTCTCATTACGGAAGGCATAATTGATGACAAATTCGATGATCGTTCGCGAAACAGGCGGGCCAGATGTGATGAAATTTGAAACGACAGACACGCAAACACCTGGCTCCGGTGAAGTTTTGGTGCGTCACACGGCCATTGGTGTGAATTTCATCGACACTTATTTCCGTTCAGGGCTTTATCCAGCGGCTGGTGGATTGCCGTTCACGCCAGGCGCTGAGGCTGCGGGTGTCGTTGAGATGATCGGTGCAGGCGTTACCAATTTGGAAATAGGCGACCGTGTTGCTTACGTTTTGCCACTTGGTGCCTACACCACCGACCGTGTGGTGCCTGTCGATAAGCTTGTTAGTATTCCAGATTCTGTAGACGACAAAACAGCCGCTGCCATGATGCTTAAGGGCTTAACGGCTCAATATTTGTTGCGCCGTACTTATGATGTCAAAGCAGGCGACACCATTCTTATTCATGCCGCCGCTGGTGGTGTCGGGCTTATCGTTTGCCAATGGGCTCAGCATTTGGGTGCCAAGGTTATTGGCACCGTCGGCTCTGAAGAAAAAGCAGCTCTTGCAAAAGCCAATGGGTGCGACCACACAATTTTGTACCGTGATGAGGATTTTGTCGCCAAGGTTGCTGAAATTACTGATGGCAATGGCGCAGATGTTGTCTACGATTCCGTTGGTAAGGATACGCATCCGGGATCACTCGATTGTTTGAAGCCCTTGGGTACGTGGGTATCATTCGGCCAATCGTCCGGACCGATCACCGATTTCAACCTCGCATCGCTTGCGCAAAAAGGCTCGTTGTTTGCAACGCGTCCAACATTATTCAACTACACCGCCAAGCGCGAAGATTTGGAAGCAATGGCGAAAGATTTGTTTGATGTTGTCGGTCAAGGGCATGTCGATATATCGATCAATCAGCAATTTGATTTGCGGGATGCGGTCGCGGCCCATGAAGCACTTGAAGGTCGCCAAACAACAGGCACAACAGTTCTTATTCCATAAAGGTAATACCGAAGATGACGATCGAACTTTATGGTTTGAAAAACTGCGACAAATGCCGTGCTGCTTTAAAAGAACTAAAGGCGCAGGGCAAAGACGTGTCATTTATTGATATTCGAGAAGACACGCCTTCATCAGCCGTTTTAAGCGAATGGGTTGCTTCAACCACGCCTGACAAAATTCTAAACACGCGTTCTACAACGTGGCGTGGCCTGTCAGAAGGTGACCGCAGTTATGAGGGCGAAGCGGGTTTAGTTAAATTGCTTTCAGACCATCCAACGCTTATTAAGCGACCTGTCGTCAAAACGCCCAATGCAATCCATATTGGTTGGTCGAGCAAAACGCCTATTTAGTTTGGCAGTAAAAAAAATACCATAAAAACGTCATTTTTCAGTTAGCTGCGGCTGGACTTTCGTCTTTTGCTTGCCTAAACAGAGAACCTGCCAGATTTAAGTTAGACGAAAGTTGAATTTTTGATTCAATGATGGTGTAACTGTTACTGGCTGTTATTTGCGGCGCATTTTGTTGAGATGCCGCGTTAAGAATAATTTTGAATGGAAACACTTAATGAAAATTGGTTGTCCCAAAGAAATATTTGAGGGTGAGGCGCGGGTCGCTTTAAGTCCTCAAAGCGCTTTGCAATTGCAAAAGCTTGGCTATGAAGTTGCCGTTGAAAGTGGTGCTGGAGCAGGCGCACGTTTCTCAGACGCAGATTACAAAGAGGCCGGCGTTGAGGTTATCAAAACCGCTGCAGCCCTTTGGAAAGCTTGCGAAATTATTGTGAAAGTTCGCGCGCCTGAAGGGGCAACTGAGCTCAAGCGCGTGCAAGAGGGGCAAACGCTCATCTCGTTCATTTGGCCTGCCCAAAACGAGAAGCTTCTTAAAGCGCTCAAGAAGAAAAACGTGACTTGTCTTGCAATGGACATGGTGCCGCGTATTTCTCGGGCCCAAAAAATGGATGCGTTGTCTTCGATGGCAAACATCGCAGGTTACCGCTCAGTTATTGAAGCTGGTAACAACTTCGGTCGTTTCTTCACGGGTCAAATTACAGCCGCTGGTAAAGTACCACCCGCTAAAATCTTGGTCGTGGGTGCTGGTGTTGCTGGTCTTGCAGCGATTGGTGCAGCACAAAGCATGGGCGCAATCGTTCGCGCCTTTGATGTGCGCCCTGAAGTGGCCGAACAAATTGAATCAATGGGCGCAGAATTTCTGTTCCTCGATTTCACTGATACACAGGTAGATGGCGCTGCAACGGGTGGTTATGCCCCGCCGTCGTCACCAGAGTTCCGCGAGAAGCAGCTAGAACTCTTCCGCGAGCAAGCGCCTGACGTTGATATCGTCATAACAACAGCGCTGATACCAGGACGCGATGCGCCGAAATTGTGGCTTGCAGACATGGTTGATGCCATGAAGCCGGGTTCAGTTGTGGTCGACCTTGCAGCCGAACGTGGCGGCAACTGTGATTACACTGTCATGGATGAGAAAATCGAAACTAAAGGCGGCGTTACCGTTATTGGTTACACAGATTTCCCAAGCCAAATGTCCGCGCAGTCATCAATGCTTTATTCCACCAACATTCGCCATATGATGGATGATTTAACGCCAGAAAAAGACGGCGTTCCAAACATCAACATGGAAGATGATGTGATCCGTGGTGCAACAGTAACGCACGCTGGTGAGATTACCTTCCCACCGCCGCCGCCAAAAGTTCAGGCGATTGCAGCGCAAAAGCCTAAGGCACCGGAAAAGACAGCTGAAGAAATTAAAGCTGAAGAAGAGGCAGCCTTTAAAAAGCAGACCAGAAACCAAGTTACACTGATTGGTGTTTCTGCAGCGGCCCTTTTGCTGATGGGCCTCGTGGCTCCTGCAAGCTTTATGCAGCACTTCATCGTATTCGTATTGTCAGTCTTTATCGGCTTCCAAGTTATTTGGAATGTCGCGCACAGCCTGCACACCCCCCTTATGGCGGTGACGAACGCGATTTCATCCATCATCATCCTTGGTGCGCTGATCCAGCTTGGGTCGAGTTCTTGGCTGATTACTATTTTGTCCGCAGCAGGGATATTCATGGCTTCCGTGAATATCTTCGGCGGTTTCCTCGTAACACGGCGCATGCTCGCCATGTTCCAAAAGTCATAAGGAGCATAGCGTCATGGATTTCGGATTTACAATTGCAGCATATGTTGTTGCGGCCGTTCTCTTCATCCTCTCATTGGGTGGGTTGAGCGATCAAGAAAGCGCAAAACGTGCGGTATGGTACGGTATTGCGGGTATGACAATTGCCGTGCTTGCAACTCTTATGGGGCCGGGTAGTGGCCTTTGGGGTGCGTCGCTGGTGCTTATAGCGCTTGGTGCAGCCGTTGGTTATCAACTGGCGACCAAAGTGCAAATGACACAAATGCCAGAGCTGGTGGCTATCATGCACTCGCTCGTTGGTTTAGCTGCTGTCATTGTTGGCTTTAATGCTGATCTTACCATTCTTGGTGTGCAAGCAGCACAACAAGGCGGGGATGCGATAACAGGTACTTTTGCAGAACTTGTCTCAAAGAAGTCAGCCGTTGAAATTGGTATTCTACGTATCGAGCTTGTTCTCGGTGTGTGGATTGGTGCGGTAACCTTCACAGGCTCGCTGATTGCTTATGGCAAGTTGGCTGGTCGGGTTGATTCTGGCGCGAACCAATTGCCGGGTGGTCACATGCTCAATGCGGGTGCTGCGGCACTGTCGGTCATCATGATGCTAATGTACCTTAATGGCTCAGGCAGCTGGACATTGATCCTGCTCACCATCTTCGCGCTCTTCATTGGTTATCACCTCATCATGGGTATTGGTGGCGCTGATATGCCTGTTGTTGTGTCTATGCTGAATTCCTATTCAGGTTGGGCCGCTGCCGCGATTGGTTTCTCACTTGGCAACGATCTCTTGATCGTGGTTGGTGCGCTGGTCGGTTCTTCTGGCGCGATCCTTTCATACATCATGTGTAAGGCGATGAACCGATCCTTCGTCTCCGTTATATTGGGCGGCTTTGGTGGTTCATCAGGCCCAGCCATGGAGATTGAGGGCGAACAGGTTGCAATCGATGCCGACGGCGTTGCAACGGCTTTGGAAGAAGCTGATAGCGTTGTGATCGTGCCCGGCTACGGCATGGCCGTTGCTCAGGCGCAGCAATCTGTCTCTGAGTTGACGAAGCGCCTTCGCGCTGCGGGTAAAAATGTACGCTTTGCAATTCATCCCGTTGCTGGTCGTTTGCCAGGCCACATGAATGTTCTGCTTGCAGAAGCAAAAGTGCCATACGACATCGTATTGGAGATGGATGAGATCAATGATGATCTACCGGACACAGACGTGGTGATCGTTGTTGGTTCAAATGACATCGTAAACCCAGCAGCTCAAGATGATCCAAACTCCCCAATTGCTGGCATGCCAGTATTAGAAGTTTGGAAAGCTAAGCAAGTGTTTGTCTCAAAACGCGGGCAGGGTGCTGGTTATTCTGGCATCGAAAACCCACTATTCTTCAAAGAAAACACACGTATGTTCTACGGTGATGCAAAAGCATCCGTTGATGCATTGCTTCAAAAAATTAGCTGATTAATCGCAGTTTCAACAAACAAAAGCCCGATCTTGTCGGGCTTTTGTGCTGTTTGGGTCACAAAATTTCTTGAACTCCACGCACCTGTGGGAATTGAGTTGTATTTTGATATGAATAGGCGTCTGTTCCGCAATCACTGAGATTCGATTTGGAAAACAGGACTAATCCATGAAATATATCATTTCACTAGCCCTCGCAGCAACCATGCTGGCAGGTGTAGGCGTGCAAGCAGCTGACATCGAACCAACTCCAGTTGCAGAGCCAACGCACGACTGGCGTGGTTCTTATTTTGGTATCCAAGGTGGTGGAGTTTTCGGTTCTAATGTAACAGGATCTACGCCAGCCGCCGCCCCATTTTTGTTCCTTGATGGTTCTGATTTAGACGGCGTTCATGGCGGCATATTTGGTGGTTATAACTTCCAAAGCGGTAATATTGTTTTTGGTATTGATAATGATTTTTCTTTCACCAGCGGCGATAGCTCTATTGGCATAGCAACGACTGATTTGAGAACCTTGTCATCTGTTCGTGGTCGTGTTGGTTATGCTTTCGACGGTGTTTTACCTTATGTCACGGGCGGGTTAGCGTACGGGAATGTTCGATTTAGTACAGCCAACCTCGGTTCGGATAGTCAATTTCAATTTGGTTGGACAGCGGGTGCAGGTGTTGAAGCCGCGCTAACTGACTACGTTTCAGCGCGTGTGCAATACACTTATTCGGATTTGGGCAGTGATGACTTCCTACCCAATGGATTGGGCGGTGTGACCATTGACCTTGGTGGCATCCACACAATCCGTGCTGGCGTTTCCATCAAAACGGCACCGCTTTGGAATAAGATTTTAGGTCGGTAGTTGACGACATAGTTTGAATTAAAAAGCCCCGCACATGTTGCGGGGCTTTTTTATTTCTAGCATCGAGAAGGGCTGAAGCGTTATTACTCAGCGGCTTCTAAATCGCCACTATTGGTTGCCGCAACACGGCAGGCGGAGAATTTGAATTCTGGAATTTTGCCAAAGGGATCAAGCTGCGGATTGGTCAGTGTGTTGGCTGCAGCCTCCACGAAGGCAAACGGCATAAACACCATGTCTTCTGCAACGGCCCGATCAGCCCGCGCCATAACAGACACAGCACCACGACGGGTTTCAATGTCGATCATTTCACCCGGTTGAACACCCATCTTACGCAAGGTGCGCGGATGCAGTGAGGCGTTGGCTTGTGGTTCCACAGCATCAAGCACCATTGTGCGGCGTGTCATTGAGCCAGTATGCCAATGTTCCAACTGGCGACCCGTGGTTAAGATCATCGGGAACTCATCATCTGGCACTTCCGCCGGAGATGTAACCTGCGCTGGCGTAAACCGTGCACGGCCTTCAGGGCGCGGGAAGCCATCACCAAACACAATCGGTTGACCCGGATCTTCTGGCGAAAGCGACGGGTAAGTCACCACGTCTTGGCTCTCCAACCGATCCCAAGTGATATTGTCGAGTGACTTCATGCTGCGTTTCATCTCAGCAAAGATTTCGCTTGGGTGCTTATAATCCCAGTTGAGGCCGAGGCGGTTTGCTAGATCAACAGTGATCGACCAATCTTCCCGCGCTTCTCCCGGAGGGGCAATTGCAGGACGGCCCATTTGAACCTGACGATTGGTGTTTGTCACCGTACCCGTTTTCTCAGCCCATGCAGAGGCAGGCAAGATAACGTCAGCATAGTTTGCCGTTTCCGTTAGGAAGATGTCTTGAACAACCAAATGATCAAGGGCTGCCAATGCATCACGCGCGTGTTCAACATCTGGATCAGACATGGCAGGGTTTTCGCCCAGCACATACATGCCTTTGATATGACCCTCATGCACTGCGTCCATAATCTCGACAACGGTCAGACCGCGTTCGCTTGACCAATCTTCTGACTGCCAAATATCGTTGAACGCAGCACGCACGCCATCATCCGAGACAGGCTGGTAATCAGGCAAGAACATTGGGATCAATCCAGCATCCGATGCGCCTTGCACGTTGTTTTGCCCGCGCAATGGGTGCAAACCAGCGCCAGAGCGACCAACATGACCACACATCAGCGCAAGAGAGATTAAGCAACGAGAATTGTCCGTGCCGTGAATGTGCTGGCTAATGCCCATGCCCCAGAAGATCATGCCTGCTTTGGCGTTCGCAAAGGTGCGAGCCACATCGCGCAACACATCCGCTTCAACGCCGCATAGATCAGCCATACGCTCAGGCGGGAAGCCTTTGAGGTGCTCTTTCATTGCGTCCCAGTTTTCGGTGAACGCTTGAATATATTGTTCGTCGTAGAGCTTTTCTTCCACGATCACATGCATGATCGCGTTGAGCATTGCCACATCCGCACCGGGGCGGAATTGTAGCATGTGAGAGGCATGACGCTTCAAGCCTTGGCCGCGAGGGTCCATAACAATCAGCTTGCCGCCACGTTTTGAGAACTGCTTGAAATAGGTCGCCGCAACTGGATGGTTCTCGGTCGGGTTCGCACCAATTACGATGGCAACGTCTGCATTTTCAATCTCGTTGAAAGTAGCCGTTACCGCACCAGAACCGACGTTCTCCATCAAAGCGGCCACAGAAGAGGCGTGGCAAAGACGGGTGCAGTGGTCAACGTTGTTATGCTTGAAGGCCTGACGGATAAGCTTTTGGAAAAGATAAGCTTCCTCATTCGAACATTTCGCAGAACCAAAGCCCGCGATAGAGGCGCCGCCATGTGTTTCTTTAAGCTTGTTCCAACCGCCTGCTGCAACATCCAAGGCTTCTTCCCATGAGGCTTCACGGAAATGAGTCCACGGATTGTTCGGATCAACGTTGAGGCCTTTTTCTGGCGCATCATCACGGCGGATCATTGGCTTGGTTAGTCGGTGAGGGTGGTCAACATAATCGAACCCAAAACGGCCTTTTACGCAGAGACGGTTCTCGTTTGATGGTCCTTCGACACCTTCAACGCGAACAATTTTCTCGTCTTTGATTTTGAAAGAAAGCTGGCAACCAACACCGCAATAAGGGCAAACAGATTGCACCTCGCGGTCAAAGTCAGCGCTGTCACCTACTTGACTGTCATCAAGCACATTGGCTTCCATCAGTGCACCTGTTGGGCAGGCCTGAACACATTCGCCACAGGCAACACAGGTAGATGAGCCCATCGGGTCGTGAATATCGAAGGTGATCTCAGACGTCTTGCCTCGGCCGGACATGCCAATCACATCATTCACCTGCACTTCACGGCAAGCGCGGGTGCAAAGGTTACATTGGATGCAAGCATCAAGATTGACGCGCATGGCGACATGGCTTGAATCAAGCAGCGGTACGAATTCTTTTTCAATCGCTGGAAAGCGGCTTTCAGATATGTCTTGGACGTCAGCCATGTCCCAAAAATGAGATGACTTATCATGCGCCACATCGCGATCTGGTTGGTCCGCGAGCAATAGCTCCATCACCATCTTGCGCGATTTCTCAGCCCGCTCGCTGTCAGTCGTCACAACCATGCCGTCGGCTACAGGGCGAATACAGGACGCCACAAGCGTGCGCTCACCTTCCACTTCCACCATACAAGCACGGCAATTGCCGTCTGGGCGGTAGCCGCTGGCATCTTTATGGCAAAGGTGTGGGATGGTGTTGCCATCTGCTTTCGCAACTTCCCAAATGGTTTTGCCTTTGGTGGCTTTAATCTCTTTACCATTCAGCGTGAAGGTAACGCGGTTATCTTGGTTTGTATCCAACATGATTAGCGTCCAATTATTCGAGCGAAAATTCGCGTTTGAGCAAGTTAAACAGCTGCTTAGCAGCAAGTTCATCAAATTGTAGGGTCTGACTTAGTTTGTTAGGAACTTCACGTTGCTCAGAACCGTAAGTATTCAGTTGTAGTAGTTTTCTTCCATCTATTTCGTCGATGAGATAACGACACGTAACCACGGTGGGATGACGGCCCTTTAATTGTCTATCGTCTAGTTCCAAATT